>JBIIXY010000066.1:0-13290 GCA_044347105.1 Prochlorococcaceae cyanobacterium | reverse complement strand
CCAGAGCCGAGTCCATAGGCCGTGCACACGCGGTTGAATGGCCCGTGAGTCTGACTGACAACCCCGCCGGCGTGCCGCTCGAACCCCTGCTGCCGCTGTTTCACCGGCTCAACCGGGAGCACTTCGGCGGGGCGTTGGCGCCGGATGGACAGCCGCTGGCGAGCGTGCGCTGGAGCGATGGGCGCATGCGCCGCAGCGCCGGCCTCTACCGCTTCGGCCATCACGCCGATGGCCGCGAGCTGAGCGAGATCGTGCTGTCGCGGCCCCTGCTCGACCCCCTGCCCCGGGAGGCGCTGCTGGGCACCCTCTGCCACGAGATGATCCACGCCTGGACCCACCGGGTGCTGCGGGTGCGGGAGGTGCACGGCCCCCACTTCCGGGCGCGGATGGCGGCGATCAACGCGGCCCAGAGCGAGTTTGTGGTGACCGTGCGCCACCACTACCCGCTGCCGGGGGAGGGAGATGGCGGCCCTCCCCCGGCCCGCTGGCTGGCGCGCTGTCCCCGCTGCGGCGTGACGGCGCCCTACCGCCGCCGGGTGAAGGGCCTGGCCTGCCGCGCCTGCTGCCAGCGCCACCATGGCGGCGCCTGGCATCGGAGCTGTCTGCTGGAGTTTGTGCAGGCGGCCTGAACAGCGGATCCGGGCCGTTCCGGGGCCTTAACGTCAGCGCGGGTGTGCGACCGGTGTGGCCGTTTTTTTCTGGAGCCTGGAGTGGAGCGGGGTGGCCATCGCGGTGGTGGGGGTGGCGCGGGAGCGCTGGCTGAGGGGCCGCCGCCGGTAACGTTGGCCCATGGATGAACGCTGGTCTCGGGAGCAGGGCATCGACCGCCTGGTGAGCGCCGGCCGCCAACTGGTGGACGGGGTGTCCGGGGCGCGCCCGGGCTCGCGCAAAGCAAGCCGCGGCGCTGGGATGCGGCCGCGCCTGGGTGACCTGGGCCGCTGGGTGGAGGACAAGCTCGAGTGGATCCTTGAGGATGAGGACGACTGGCGCGAGCCCTGGCAGGAGCCACGCCCTACCGAGCGCCCTCCCGGGCGTCGGCTGCCGGCGCAGTCAGTCCAGCCTGGGGAGCGGCGCCCCGACGATTCCGCCTGCGGCAGCACCCGCCGCCGCCCCCTGGAGGCTGTGTCACGCCGGGGTGCCGCAGTCCGCCCCGACCTGGCCCCGCCGGCCGCCGAGCAGGACTGGCCTGACGACGACAGCTTCAGCCGGCCGCGCTGGCAGCGATCCGGCGTCTCGCCCGCCCAGCCGTCCATGCCTCCCCAGCCGTCCATGCCGGCCGGCGCCCGGCCGCTGCCCCGCTCCAGTCGCCGCCGCCAGCCTGATTAGGCTGGCGCCAGTGCGGAGATCACGATGAGCAGCCTGGTGGTGGTGGGCTTTCCCAAGGTGGATGAGGCCGAGCAGGTGCGCAGGGAGCTGGTGGATATCCAGCGCGAGCAGCTGATTTCCCTGGAGGATGCCGTGGTGGTGGAGCACGACGGCGACGGGCAGGTGCACCTGCGCCAATCGGTGAATCTCACCGCCGCCGGTGCCCTGGGCGGCGGCTTCTGGGGTTCCCTGGTGGGCCTGCTCTTCCTCAATCCCCTGCTGGGTGCGGCGGTCGGGGCCGGGGTGGGCGCCGCGTCGGGCTCGCTCTCCGACATCGGCATCAACGACACCTTCATGCGTGAGCTGGGTGAGACGATCCCCCGGGGCAGCGCGGCCCTCTGTCTGCTGATCCGCGAGGCCACCGCCGATCGGGTGGTGGAGCGGCTGCGGGCCCACGCCCCCCACGCCAAGTTGCTGCGCAGCAACCTCAGCCACACCGATGAAGAGCAGCTGCGCGAGCTGCTGGAGCGTGCGGCCCGCCAGGCCGAGGCCCTGCGGCTGTCCTGAGGGGCCGGCCCGGCACCCGGAAGCTGTTGCCCCGCTGCTGCAGTTCACGGTTCACCGGACGCACCAGCTCCCTCGGCAGCTCCTGGGCCATGTCTTCGGCGGAGGTGGCCACGGCCTCCACCCCCTGCAGTAGCAGTTCGAGCAGGTCGGCCCACTGCCGCACCAGGGTGGCCTGAAGAGCAGCTGAGCGCTGCTGGTGAGATGAGGTCATCGGCGGGCGGGAAAGCTGCATGCATGCTGCGCCAAGCACACATGCTGTCAATCCGTCAATGATCAGCTGTTGGCAGTTGTTGCGGTCCCCAGCCAGGTCTCCAGGGCCGGTGAGAACACCTCCCGGATCACCGTGAGCGGCAGGCCGCCTCGGAAGAAGCGGTAATGGCGGCTCCAGAAGGGCCCGGACGCGCCGAAACGCTGCTCCAGCCAGGGGGCGTTCACCTGCGCCAGGCCATCCACCTCGCGGAACAGCTCGGCGCGGTCGCTGGTGAGACTGCGCCAGATCGGCTGCTCCCGCCGTTGCAGATGGGCGTCGGCCTGGTTCTGGTTCCACCAGCTCTCGGCCCAGGCCAGGGTCTGGTCGCCGCAGCGCAACCACACCTGGCGGCGCAGCAGCGGCGCGGCCAGTTCGCCCACCTCCGGCGGCGGCGGTGCACCGCCGCTGGCATCCGCGGCGGCAGCCGTTTCGGGGGCCATGGCGATCAGCTCGATCTCCACCGGCTGGCCGCTGAGGGATTCCAGATGGCGGGTGGGGCTGCCATCGCCGAGCAGCAGCAGCCGCCAGGGCCCGCTCAGGGCCATGGGCAAGGCCTCCAGGGCCAGGGTCTCGACCCCCATGCCCCAGAGCTGGTGCAGGCGCAGCATCGCTTCTGAACGGCTGTTCCCCAGCCTTCTAGCCAGTCGGCCTGCCCGGAGGTGGCTCAGAAGCCGCTGCTGATGCTGATGCGCCGCTGCACGCCCTGGCGCTCGATCACCGCCGAGTCGCCGTTGGCCGACTGGAGGCGCCAACCGCTGTTGCCGATCGATTCGCCGGTAGCCGCGCTGGTGGAACTGCCGTTCACCTGGAAGATCGCCGAGGCCGGCTGGCCGGGCACCTGCACCACACCCACGAGCTGGGGGAGGTTGGCCGCTGGCTCAGCCTGGGGCCTGGGCGCGCCAGGGTTGGCGCGGGCTGCCGGGGCTGGACTGGTGACCCTGCTGGACATGGGCACCTGGAGCACCTGGGCGGGTGGCGCGCTGCTGGGTGGCAGGGTGGCCAGCTCCTCCATCCAGGGTTCCACGGGCGGCGGCGGCAGGCCCTCGCTGGCACCGGGGAGGGCCTGGGGGTTGGGGCTGGGCTGGCCGGCGCTGCCCAGCTCCGGGGCTGGCGGTGCCACGGCGGGCCCCAGGGAGCGCAGGCGTTCCACCAGCAGCATGCTGCGCTCCTGACGGATGGCCTGCTGGCTCTGCTGCCAGAGGCTGAGACCGAGCAGGGTGAAACCGGTGCTGAGGGTCACCAGCAGGCTGATGCCCACCAGCAACCAGGTGTCGGCCACCGGCATACCGGTGGCTTGGGCGCCCCCGCTGCGGCTGCGGTAGCCGGGGGGGGACTCCCCGGCCACTGGAGGGGACTCCTCGCCGCTGTGGCGCACGTCCACATCAATCGGGGCCTCCGGGGCGAACACCCGGTTGAGCACCTGCTCGGCGCGCAGCTCCCAGTAGGCCCGGGAGGTGGGGACGGCACGCACTGGACTCAAGAGCCTGCCCCCTGAACGCTGGCGATCAACTTATCGGCCTTGCCCTGCCCCTGGTTCGGGGCCTGGCCTGCGCGGCGGCTGGTCAGCTCCAGCCAGAGCAGCAGGGCCGTGACATCCGCCGGGCTCACCCCCGGCAGGCGGGAGGCCTGGCCGAGGTTGAGGGGGCGCACGGCCGCCAGCTTCTCGCGCGCTTCGCGCGAGAGGGTGCCGATGGCGCCGTAGTCGAGGTCGGCGGGGATCGGCCGGTGCTCCTGTTGCTTCACCTGGTCGATCTGCTGCTGCTGGCGGGCCAGGTAGCCGCTGTACTTGATGGCGATCTCGGCTGCTTCCGCCACATCCCGCGGCAGCTCCGGGTCGGCCAGGCCATGGCACACCAGATCGGTGCTGTGGAATCCGGGCCGGCGCAGCAGCTCGGCCAGGGTGATCGAGCCCTTGATGGCGGCACCGGTTTCGGCCTCCACGGCGGCGGCCGCCGGATCGCTGGCCTTGAGGCGCACGGTGTCCAGGCGGCGCTGCTCGGCGGCGATCGCCTCCTGCTTGCGCTGGTGGATGGCCCAGCGGCGGTCGTCGATCAGCCCCAGCTCCCGGCCCAGGGGGGTGAGGCGCTGATCGGCGTTATCGCCGCGCAGCACCAGCCGGTATTCGCTGCGGCTGGTGAGCACCCGGTAGGGCTCACGCAGATCCTTGGTGATCAGGTCGTCGACCATGGTGCCCATGTAGCTGCCTTCCCGGGGAAAGTGCACCGGCTCTTGGCCGCGGATCAGGCGCACGGCGTTGAGCCCGGCGATCAGCCCCTGGGCGGCCGCCTCCTCGTAGCCGGTGGTGCCATTGAGCTGACCGGCGGAAAACAGCCCGGCCACCCGCTTGGTCTCCAGGGAGGGCTTGAGCTGGGTGGCGGGCAGGTAGTCGTAGTCGACGGCATAGGCTGGGCGCAGCATCACGCAATGCTCCAGGCCGGGCAGGGTGCGCAGCAGCTCCAGCTGCAGCCGTTCGGGCAGGCCGGTGGAGAAGCCCTGCACGTAGATCTCCGGCGTGTCGCGGCCCTCGGGCTCCAGGAAGATCTGGTGGCTGTCCTTGTCGGCGAAGCGCACGATCTTGTCTTCGATCGAGGGGCAGTAGCGGGGCCCCTTGCTGTCGATGAAGCCGCCGTAGATGGGCGTGAGGTGCAGGTTCTCCTTGACCAGCTGGTGGGTGGCGGCCGTGGTCCGGGTGATGTGGCAGCTCATCGGCTCACCGCTCACCCAGCTGGCCGGGTCGAAGGAGAAGAAGCGGTCGTGGGCGTCGCTGGGCTGCTCCTCCAGCTGATCGAGGGCGATGCTGCGCCGGTCGACCCGGGCTGGCGTGCCGGTTTTAAGGCGTCCGATCTGGAACCCGAGGGCTTCGAGCGTCTCGGTGAGCCCTTCAGCGGCCTGCTCGCCCGCCCGCCCGGCGCTCATGGATTGGTTGCCCACCCAGATCTGGCCGCCCAGGAAGGTGCCGGCGGTGAGGATCACGGCGCCGGCGGCGTAGCTGCTGCCGAAGTAGGTGCGGATGCCTGCCACGCGGGCGGCCGGGCCCTGGCCCGGCTCCCAGGCGCTGCCGCCACCGGCGGGGTCCCCCTCCACCAGCAGCCCGGTCACCATCGCCTCGCGCAGGGCGAGGTTGGGCGTGTGCTGCAGCAGCTGCAGCATCTGGCGGGCGTACTGGCGCTTGTCGGTTTGGGCGCGCAGGGCCCACACGGCCGGGCCGCGGCTGGCGTTGAGGATGCGCTTCTGCAGGGCCGTGGCATCGGCCAGGCGGCCGATCACGCCGCCGAGGGCATCCACCTCATGCACCAGCTGGCTCTTGGCCGGCCCGCCCACCGCCGGGTTGCAGGGCTGCCAGGCGATGCGATCGAGATTGAGGGTGAAGAGTGCCGTGGAGAGCCCGAGGCGCGCGGCGGTGATCGCCGCCTCGCAGCCCGCATGGCCGCCGCCCACCACGATCACATCGAAGGTTTCGGTGGGGGGAGCGTGCTCTGTGGCTGGGCTGGCGCAGGGCATGGGCCCATTCTCCACGGCAGAGGGGTCAAGGGGGTGGGAGCTGCACGAGCAGATCGGCCAGACCGATCACAGCGGCGACACCCAGGCGCACCCGGCGCAGCTCCTGGGCGGTGAGGGCGCCGAGTCGTCGGTTGAGCCGGGCGTTGCGGATGCAGATCACGCGTCCGCATAGGGCAGCCGATGGCTTCAGCAGACCATGGCCGGGAGCGGGGTGGATGACGGGCATCGGCAGGCGCTGCCGCCCATCCGTATCCGAGCTGAGCGGCACCACCAGCACGGTGTCGGCTGTGCTGTCCGCTCCTCTGGCGGAGCTGGAGATCACCACGCAGGGCCTGAGCTTGCCGTCGCCGCTGTCCCGGTCGGCGCGACGGATCAGCACACTGCCGGGTTCAAAGCATGGGCTGGGCCCAGCCATCACTGAGCCCGCTCCAGTCGTCCCGCTCCGACGCGCTCACCAGGGTCTGCTCGCCGAGCAAGCGCTGCTGCAGGCCCCTCAGGGCTTCGTTCACGGCTTTGCCGAGGGGGATGGGCGCCTCTTCACGGAACCAGCGCACCAACTCGGGCTCCACCCGCACTGTGACGCTCTGCTTGGTCATGAGACCAGGAGCAAGTCCGATCAAGGCATCGTGAAACGCCATGCGCCGTTGACGGTTGGGCCGTTTTGGTACGACTTAGCCGGAGCAACGGACTAAGCTGATGTCATGCAGGTGAACCTTCACGACGCCAAGACCCATCTCTCCCGCTATGTGGATCAGGCGCTGGAGGGGGAGGAGGTGGTGATCGCCCGTGCTGGGCGGCCCCTGGTGAAACTGGTGCCCCTGGAGCCGCGTGCTGCGCAGCGCAGGCTGGGTTTCCTGCAGGGCAAGGCCGTGATCGCCGCCGACCTGAAGGCCGACTTCGCGGCGGAGATCGGGGCAATGTTCGAGGCATGACGCCGCGGTTGCTTGACACGCAACTGCTGCTCTGGCTTGCTGTTGCCCCTGAGCGGCTGCCGGTTCCACTGCGGCAGCTGTTGCAGGATCGGCAGATTCCCTTTGTGTTCAGCGTGGCCAGCCTCTGGGAGGTGGCGATCAAGAGTTCCCTGGGGAAGCCGTCGTTTCAGGTGGATGCCAGGGCGCTGCGGCGCGGACTGCTGGCCGAGGGTCTCCAGGAGCTGCCCCTGGTGGTGGAGCATTGCCTGGCCGTGCAGCATCTGCCGTGGGTGCACCGTGATCCCTTCGATCGGCTGCTGGTGGCCGCCGCGCGAGAAACCGGCTTCCAGCTGATCACGGCGGATCGAACCCTGCTGGCCTATGGGCCGGAGGTGATGGCTTCCTGTGACGTCTGAGCGCCTGATGGCCCTCAGGCCGCGACTCTTCACGCCGCCAGGTTGCGGAAGCGGGTGAACTGGGGTTCGAACAGCAGCTTCACGGTGCCCACCGGGCCATTGCGGTGCTTGGTCACGATCACCTCGGTGATGCCGCGGTCGGGGGTTTCCGGGTTGTAGTACTCGTCGCGGTAGATCATCAGCACCAGGTCGGCGTCCTGCTCGATCGAACCCGATTCGCGCAGGTCGCTGAGCATCGGCCGCTTGTTGGTGCGGGCCTCCACGCCCCGGCTGAGCTGGGAGAGGGCGATCACCGGCACGTTCAGCTCGCGGGCCATCTGCTTGAGGCCGCGGGTGATGCGGCTGAGTTCCTGAACGCGGTTGTCGCTGCCGCCGCCCTCCATCAGCTGCAGGTAGTCGATCACCACCAGCCCCAGCTCCTTGCCGCTCTCGGCCATCAGCCGCCGGCAGAGCGAGCGCATCTCCAGCACGCCGGCATTGGGCTTGTCGTCGATGTACAGCGGCAGCTGGCCCAGGCTGTTGATCCCCTGGCCCAGCAGCGGCCATTCCTCCTGCTGCAGCCGGCCCGTGCGCAGCCGGCCGCTCTCGATGCCCACTTCCATGGCCAGCAGCCGGTAGGTGAGCTGCTCCTTGCTCATCTCCAGGCTGAACAGACACACCGGCAGTTGGTGCAGCTGGGCCACGTTCTTGGCCAGGTTGAGGGTGATGGCTGTTTTGCCCATCGCCGGGCGGCCGGCCACGATGATCAGGTCGCTGCGCTGCAGCCCCTGGGTCATGGCGTCGAGGTCGTAGAAGTTCACCGGGATGCCGGCCACCGCCGTGCCCAGGGAGCGGCTCTCGATCTCGTTGAAGGTGCTGGTGAGGATCTCGGCGGTGGGGGTGAGGCCGGTGCTGGGCTTCTCCTGGCTGATGGCAAAGATCTTCTGCTCCGCCTCATCGAGCACCTGCTCCATCGGCTTGCCCTGGTCGTAGCCAAGGGCGATCACCTCGTTGCCGGAGCGGATCAGCTGGCGGCGCAGGTGCTTGTCGCTCACCAGGCGGGCCACCTGCTCGATCGAGGCGGTGGAGCTGATCCGTTCCACCAGCTCCACCAACCGGCCGCTGCCGCCCACCTTCTCCAGGTTGCCGGTGTCGGCCAGCCAGGCCGTCATGGCCGTGAGGTCGGTGGGTTTGCCCTGGCCATGCAGCATCAGGGCTGTGCGATAGATCTCGCGGTGGGCGCTGAGATAGAAGGCTTCCGGCTGCAGCACGTCGGCCACCCGGCCGATGGCGTCCGGGTCGAGCAGGATGCCGCCCAGCACCGCCTCCTCGGCCTCCAGGTTCTGGGGTGGCAGCGAGTCGGGCAGGGCCTCGAACTGCGCCTCGCCCGCACGGCCAGCCTGGCGCTGCTGGCGGGATGGAGCGCCGGAGTCCCCTGAATTGAGGGGGGCTGGGTTGAGGGGAACGGTGACCATGGGAGCCGGGACCGGTTGCCGGGGAACAGGGGAACCCGGGAGCGGTGGCGCAGCGGACACCGGGTGGTTGATCATCGCCGCTCGAGTGGGCTTTGACCAGCCCAGGGGGCCCCAGTGGTGGGGTGCCAACACAAAAGCCACCCCAGTGCTGGGGTGGCCAAGGGTTGCGGTTGGATCGCGGCTCGCTGGCGGCGATCAGTGGCTCACCACTTCCAGGTTGAGCTCGGCGGTGACTTCGGGATGCAGCTTCACCTGCACCTTGTAGGAGCCGGTGCGATGGATCTCAGGCACCGTGATGTCGCGGCGGTCCACCTCTTTCTTGGTGGCGGCTTCGATCGCCTCGGCCACGTCGCCGTTGGTCACGGTGCCAAACAGCACGTCATCGCCGCCGGTCTGCTTCTTCACGGTGAAGCGGCCGATGGTGGTGAGCGCGGTGCGGAAGGCTTCCGCTTCGGCCTTGAGGGCGGCCTGGCGCTCTGCCTCCTTGGCCCGGCGTGCCTCCACCTGGCGCAGCACCGCGGCGGTCACCGGCACGGCCTTGCCGGTGGGTACCAGGAAGTTGCGGGCGTAGCCGGGGGCCACGTCCACCAGGTCGCCGTCCTTGCCCAGGCTGAGGACGTCTTCGCTGAGAACCACTTGAACGCGCTTGGCCATGGGAGATAACGACGGGTGTCTGATCGCGAGCCGATCACCCAGCCTAGATCAGGGGGTGATCAGCATGAGTCCGGGATAGGCCTGGCGAAGGCTCCACGAGGCCGTTCTCCTCCACGAACTCCACGTCGGTGTGGGGGTGAGGCTGCAGCGCTCGCGGATCGCCTTGGGGATGGTGACCTGACCCCTGCCGGAGATCGGCACGGCAGCACAGGAGGATTGGAGCCAGGAAGTGTCCTGCGGCCTGTTCAGAGCCGGCCGCCGGGGGCGGCGGCCCGTGGCAGGCGCACCTGGGTGGCCAGGCCGAGGCGGCGCATCAGGCGGATGTGCTGCCAGGTGAGGTCGATCTGGCGGCCGAAGCCATGGCGGGCCGAGTGGGGGAACGCGTGGTGGTTGTTGTGCCAGCCCTCGCCAAAGGTGAGCGCGGCCACCCAGGGGTTGTTGCGCGAGCCGTCGCCGCTGGCGTGGGGGGTTTCACCCCAGAGGTGGGTGGCGGAGTTCACCAGCCAGGTGCAGTGGTACACGAGCACCAGGCGCAGGGGGATGCCCCAGAGCACCAGGGCCCAGCCGCCGGCGCCGGTGATCGTGCCGATCCAGAACAGCAGGCCGGCCAGGGGAAGCTGCAGCAGCAGGAACCAGGTGTTCAGCCAGCGGTAGTAGGGATCCTTGGCCAGATCGCCCGTGAGCCGGGGCACGGCGCCCATGGCGGGGATGGTGGTGAACATCCAGCCCATGTGGCTCCACCAGAAGCCCCGCAGGCTGGTGTGGTGGTCCACCTCCGTGTCGGAGAACTTGTGGTGGTGGCGGTGCAGGCCCACCCAGTCGATCGGGCCGTGCTGGCAGCTGAGGGCGCCGCAGGTGGCGAAGAAGCGCTCCAGCCACTGGGGTACGCGGAAGGCGCGGTGGCTGAGCAGGCGGTGGTAGCCGATCGTCACGCCCAGGCAGGCGGTGACCCAGTAGAGAACGAGCAGGCTGGCCACGGCCGGCACGCTCCAGAAACGGGGCAGCAGGGCCACCACCGCCAGCACGTGGATCGCCACCATGAAGCCGATGGTGGTCCAGCGGGTGCCGCGCTTCGCGGCGGGCCTGGGTTCGCCAAGGCGGGGCCGGTGCAGGGCTTCGGCCCGGCGGCTGCCGTTCGTGCCGCCGTTGATGAAGGCCGGCTGGCGGGTGCCCCGGGCCGCGACCCGGGCCGATGGCCGATTTGTTGCTGTGGCCGTCATGACGGACCGACTCCTGATCAATCGCTACGATGGTAGCAATACGAATCCTGATCAGCCTCAGTTCTGATCCGGATTCGTGTTCCGACTGGTGCGGCTTGCCGGCCGGTCGGGTTGTCGGTTTCTCCGGCTTGTCGGCTTCAACAGGTGGGGCGCACTGCGTGGGATACAGGGACGACATCGCTGCTGGCCGGGTCGCCTTTGCCCATCTGATCCGCCTCTGGCACGGCCGAAATGGCTGGAGCCACCGGGTGCTGCCCGCTTTGGCGGAGGCCCTCGACCTCGGCCGGCTGCACAACTCCCAGCTGTCGATGCTGCGCAACGGCAAGCTCGCCTCCCCAGGGCCGGAGGTGTTCCTGGCCCTGGGACGGATCAACCAGCTGCTGGCCAGGGAGGCCGCTGGCGGCGGCCTGTCTCCCGCCCTGCGCCAGGAGCTGGAGGACCATCCGGAGCTGCTGGCGGCCCTGGAGGGGGCGGCCCAACCGGTGCAGGCCCCCGGCGAGCCCGTGCTCGGCCCGGGCGAGCTGCTGGAGATCTTCGTGGGGGTGCGTCAGCCGCCCGCGGCCTTTGATCTGCGCATCGCCGAGGCGGAGGCCGGAGCCCTGAGCGCCGCCCTGGCCGAGCTGTTCACGGCCGGTCGCCCCTGGCGGCTGTGCCGGGAGCAGGTGCTGGCGGCCTATCCCGTGGCCAAGCGCCAGCGGCGCGAGCGCTTCGCCGAAGTGATGGCCGGCCAGCGCGACTACACCGCCGCCGAGCTGGATGCGGAGCTGCCCGAACTGCGCCGCACCCTGGCGGCTCTCGGCGCGGCCGGCGATGGCGAGCTGGCGCCGGACCAGTTTCTGGAGTTGTTGCGCCAGCGGGTCAGCATGTTGGAGACCGGCAGCGAGCACGATCTGGCCGCCGCCATCCGCGCCCAGCTCAGCCAGCGCCGCTGACGGGCACGATGGCGGCATTGCCCATCCCCCACGCCCGCCTTGCAGCTGCCTGAATCCAGCCCCGTCCCGCGTGCTGCCGAGGCCCCGGCCCAGGCTGCCGAGCAGGTGGCCGAAGCCCAGGCGGCGATCGCCTTCCTGGCTGAGGCCCACACGGCCCGGGTGCAGCCTCGGCTGGAGCGGGTGCTGGCGGCCTTTGCCGCCGAGCGGGTGGGGGTGCAGCACTTCGCCTCGGTGAGCGGTTACGGCCACGGCGACCAGGGCCGGGAGGTGTTCGATCGGGTGTTCGCCCGGGTGCTGCAGGCCGAGGCCGCGGCCGTGCGGCTGCAGTTCGTGAGCGGCACCCACGCCATCGCCGCCGCCCTGTTCGGCGTGCTGCGGCCCGGTGATCGCCTGCTGGCCCTCACCGGCCGCCCCTACGACACCCTTGAGGAGGTGATCGGCATCCGCGGCAGCGGCCAGGGTTCCCTGGCTGAGTTCGGCATCGCCTACGACGAGCACGATCTGCTGGCCGATGGCGGCATCGACTGGGATGGGCTGGAGGACGCCCTGGCGCTGCCCACCCGTCTGGTGCTGATCCAGCGCAGCTGCGGCTACAGCTGGCGGCCGTCGCTGCCGGTGGCCACGATCGGCCGGCTGGCCGAGCGGGTGAAGGCCCTGCAACCCGGCTGCGTGGTGTTCGTGGACAACTGCTACGGCGAGCTGGTGCAGGAGCTGGAGCCCACCGCCGTGGGGGCCGACCTGATCGCCGGTTCGCTGATCAAGAACCTGGGCGGCACGATCGCCCCCACCGGTGGCTACGTGGCCGGCCGGGCCGAGCTGGTGGAGCAGGCCTGCTGCCGGCTCACGGCTCCTGGCATAGGCGCCGAGGGGGGCACCAGCTTCGATCTCAACCGGCTGCTGTTCCAGGGGCTGTTCCTGGCGCCGCAGATGGTGGCCGAGGCGCTGATCAGCAGCGAGCTGATCGCGCGCGTGTTCAGCGACCTGGGCTTCGCCGTGAATCCCCTGCCCGGCGCCGAGCGCAGCGACGTGATCCAGGCGGTGCGGCTGGGCTCGCCGGAGCGGCTCAAGGCCGTGTGCCGCGCTTTCCAGGCCAGCTCACCGGTGGGCTCTTATCTCGATCCAGTGCCGGCGCCGATGCCGGGCTACGCCAGCGATCTGGTGATGGCGGGCGGCACCTTCATCGACGGCAGCACCAGCGAGTTTTCGGCCGATGCACCCCTGCGCGAGCCCTTTGTGCTCTATGCCCAGGGCGGCACGCACCGCGCCCACGCCGCCCTCGCCCTGCAGCGAGCCCTCACGTCGCTGCTCGAATCCGGCCTCCTTCCGACAGACTGACGCCCATCGCTGCATCCAGCACCACCGCCCATGGCGCTCACCTTCCCCGCCGACTGCCGCTTTTCGGACAGTCATGAGTATCTCCGCCCCGATGGCGAGCGCCTGCGCCTGGGCATCAGTGCCTTCGCCGTCGACCAGCTGGGCGACATCGTGTTCGTGGAGCTGCCCGAGGTGGGCTCCGAGCTGCGCCAGGGGGCCAGCTTCGGCAGCGTGGAATCGGTGAAGGCGGTGGAGGACCTGCTGGCGCCGGTGAGTGGCGTGGTGGAGGCTCGCAATGAGGCCGTGCTGGCCAACCCCGAGGAGCTCCAGAACGACCCCTACGGCGAGGGCTGGCTGCTGCAGATCCGGGCCAGTGATTCCGCCCAGGTGGAGGCGCTGATGGATGCCGACCAGTACGCCGCCAAGGTGCAGGGTCACTGATGGACAGCATCTTCCCCGCCGCTGTGATGCGGCCCGACTTCGCCACCCGTCACCTCGGCCCCGGCCCCGAGGAGCAGCGGCGCATGCTCGCCGAGCTGGGCCTGGGCAGCCTGGAGGAGCTCGCCGCCCAGGTGGTGCCGGCCGACATCCTGCTCAGCCCCGAGCAGGCCTGTGAGGGCCTGCCCGAGCCCTGTGATGAGGCCACGGCCCTGGCCGAGCTGGCCGCCGTCGCCAGCGGCAACCGGGTGGTGCGCAACCTGATCGGCCAGGGCTACTACGGCACGGCCACGCCGGCGCTGCTGCAGCGCCACGTGTTCGAGAACCC
>JBIIXY010000065.1:0-13382 GCA_044347105.1 Prochlorococcaceae cyanobacterium | reverse complement strand
AGCCTGTAGGTGCCGTTAGTGAGTCCCGTTGCCGCCAACGAGGTGTTGGTGTTGGCGGTTGAAATCGCAACAGAGTTCCAGAGGTTGTCGGCAGCGCCGGTGATGGACGCCAGATTGGAAACAGTGACGGTGCTGTTAACCAGATAAGCGGTGCCGGTTTCGCTGCTCTGAACGGTGACGCTGCTGGTATTGGGGACCGTGGCTGCGGTCAAGGTAGCCGATGGTGATGTTGTATCTGCAGCAACTACAGCAGTGCCCGAAACCGTAAAATTTAAATCTTTAGAATCAGAATTTCCATCCTTGTTAATGAGCGAACCACTTGAGTATGTATTACTACCAGTACCTCGCCAAAACAATCCGCTATTGGTGGTGGACTGAGAAACTCTGATAAAATAAACTTTTGCAGAGCCTGTATTGAGCGTGATCCCAGGATTGACTGTATAATTAGATGTACTGGCAGTGCCAAGGGTGCTGGTATTAAAGGTGGTGCTCCAGATGTTGGAGCCAGTCCAAGTGGAACGTATGCTTATAGTCGTGGTTCCGCTAGAGAGGCCAGACCTGTACAGATTCAGCCTAAGTGTGTCAATATTCGCAGAGGCTGCTCCTCCGGTGGCTGGGAGAAAGAAAGTCTGTCCGTAGTTTTGATCGCTCTTGATCTCATAATTGTCTGTTCCTCCTGTATGGCTGGTGGAGATCGCCGTCGAAGCTTCCACCTCCACCTCCTGCCCGTCCACCGTGATCGTGGCCCGGTCGTCCTCGCCATCGATGCGGATGCGCTCGGAGCTGGAGATCTTCTCGCCGCTCACTAAGGCGCTGAACAGTTCCCCTTCGTCGCCGGCGGTGTCGTAGCCAGCGGTGGGATTGAGCTGGTGCTCCAGCAGGTGGCCGATCTCCTCGAGCAGAACCCGCCGCAGCCGCCGGCTATCCACCGTGCCGCTCAGCAGCGCCGCACTCACAAGAACGTTAGGGCTCTCGCCCGCCATGCCTGCGCGGCTGAAGGCGGCGCTGGCTCCGCCCATGCCGACTTCGTCCACGATCCGTAGCTGCACCCCGAAGCGATCGCCTGCTCGCAGCCGAAGCCGCAGGGCCTCGACCGCCCTGTCCTGGCCAGAGGGGGCCAACCCTGCCGTGCCGTACACCTCGCGCATCAAATGGGAGAAGATTGTGGCGTTGCTGGCCGCCCGGCGCACCATTCGCCAGCTTGCCTGCCAGGCAAGTGCCAATTCCCCGCTCACAGCAGAGGAGGGCCCCAAGTTGGATGGGTTACGGAAGGCGCTGGACATGGAACGAAATAGTGGGATAGTGGCAAACGATCGTACCAATTTTTGCACTTCCACTGCAGTGCTCAGCAGTTGTAAGAATCGTCAATTGCCCTGATCGAGGCCAGCCAAACGCCTTTCGGTCCACGAAACTATCTGCGCCGCTATTGATCTGGCTTTTTCAGGAGTCCAATAGTAAGAATTTCTAGATGTTAATTGGTTTACATTCTCAAGCAGTGTGCCGACAACTCGTCGTTGCTTTGGCTAGTTTCTCATTAGATTCAACTTAGCAAAAATTCACAAATTATAGTTGTGTTTGATAACGCATCCTCTGACTTCAGCCTCGTAGACGCCCTCCAGCGCACCGGGTTCGTGCCCCAGGAGAATGGGCCCGGGGCCTTGTTATCCCTGCTGGGGGAAGACTTCGCGCCGCTGGTTAACACCGCTACCCGGCCGGCCGGGCTTGCGGCCTTGCCCGCACCGCCCCAGGCAGACGCCTCCGGGCCCCCAGGGCTGGCCGGCGACCCGATCACCGGCCAGCTGGTGGATCCAGGAGAGGCCTACCCCAGCGGTACCACCTTTCGATACCAGGGCAGCGCCGGCTCGGATGTGGTGGCCTTCGGTCCGGGCCTGGGCAACGAGCGCGTGCTGCTGAGCGCCAGCTCCGGTCCCCAGGGCTTCCGCGACGGCAGCGCCGATAGAGTCATCTGGAATTTCGCCGACCCGGTCGATCTTGCTGCCACGGGCAACGTCAAGGAGATTCTGGGCTTTGAATTCGGTACCGGTTCCGATGTGATCGCCTTCGCGCCGGGCCTGCTGCGCGACGAGGACGGCAACACACTTCCGAGCCAGGTGCTCAGCCGTTCCGTTCTCGTCAACATCAACGCCGCCAGCACCAACCTGGCCACGGCCGCCACCGAGCGGGTGTTCATCCAATTCAGCGGCACCGGAGAGCTGCGCTCCGCCGCCTTCGCCGGTGCAACCACCGCCGGTGGCGGCGCCTCGGCGGCCGCCCTGATCGGCACCCGCACCCTCAGCGCCAGCCAGCGGCTGCTGTTTGCCTTCGATGACGGCAGCGACTCCTACCTCTGGTATTTCAACAACGGCCTGGGCGCCATCGCCTCCCGGGCCGAAGCCGCGGAGCTCGCACTGGTCGGGGTGGTGCGGGGCGTCACCGGCTTCAGCAACGGTGACCTGACCATGGCCGACCAGGCCCTGCTCAGCCTCAACCTGCCTGGCACCGCCGGGGCCGACAGCCTGGTGGGCGGCTCCGCCACCGACGTGATCCGCCCCCTGGCAGGCGATGACAGGGTGGTGGCTGGCGCCGGCAGCGACATGATCCTGCTCGACCCCGGCGCCGGCACTGATGACCTCTACCTGGGGGTCTTCACGAGCGATCGGGCCCAGGCCATTGACGGGGCTGCCGACCGAGTGGTGTGGAATTACACCCTGCCCGCCAGCCTGGCCGCCGCAGACCAGACCGCCAACATCGTTGGCTTCCAGTCGGGCAGCGACGTGCTTGAGTTCGCCCAGGGGTTGCTTGCGGAGAAGAACGGCATCACCAGCGCCGGCAACATCGGCTCCACCCTGCTCAACCTCAGCACCTCAGCCGATCTGCTGGGCAGCAACGGCATCGTTTTCTTCCAGCTGGCCGGGGTGGGTGACCTCACCGCCGCCGCGGCCGCCAACAGCACCAGCGTGGCTGCCCGGCTCTCCGGTTGGAACGTGGAATCAAGCACCCGCTTCCTGTTCGCCCTTGACGACGGCTCCGACAGCTACCTCTGGTATCACAGCTACAACGGCAACGGTGCCCAGAAGAATGTCGTCGACGCCAATGAGCTGCGGCTGATCGCCACCCTGCGGCAGATCACGGCCCTCGCCAGGGGTGACCTGCGCGTCGCCGCCACCACCCTCAGCCCTACGGCCACCGTGCCGCGCACAGCCGATGTGGTGGTGCCGGCGGTGGCGATCACCGCCATCGGCGGTGCCGACAGCACTGTGAGTTCCCTCAACGGCGATCAACTGGTGAGCGGCACGGCCACCGGCAACGGGCCGGTGGCGCTGCTGCTCAACGGCACCCCGCTCGGCGCCGCCACGCCCGATGCCGGCGGCGCCTTCGCCTACACCCTCACCGCCGCCGACCTGGAACTGCTGGGCCAGGGGGCCGGCCGCAGCCTCATCGCCGTGCAGGACAATGGCAGCGGGGCCATGATCAGCTCAGAGCCCTTCAGCTTCGCGGTCGACACCATCGCCCCGGACCTGGCGATCAGCGCCATCGGCGGTGCTGGCAGCACCGTCAGCGGCCAGGCCGGTGACAACACCGTGGTTGGCAGCGCTGAGGCCGGCCGCAGCGTCACCCTTACCTTCAACGGCGCCACCCTCGGCAGCACCACTGCCAGCGCCACCGGCGCCTTCTCCTACATCCTCACCGCCGCCAACCTGACCGCCATCGGCCAGGGCGCCGACAAGGCGATCAGCGCCAGCCAGAGCGATGCTGCCGGCAACACCGGCAGCTCCTCTCCCTTCAGCTTCAGCGTTGACACCATCGCCCCCACCGTCGGGATCAGCGGCCTCGGCGGCAGCGACCGGGTGGTGAGCAGCCTCCCTGGCGACAACGTGCTCACTGGCTCCGCTGAAGCCGGTGCCACCGTCTCCCTCAGCAGCAGCGGGGTGTTGCTCGGCACTACCACCGCCGACGGCACCGGCGCTTTCGCCTACAGCCTCACCGCTGGCGACCTCGCCCTGCTCGGCCAGGGCAGCGCCCGCTCAATCAGCGCCAGCCAGAGCGATGCCGCCGGCAACACCGGCAGCTCCTCTCCCTTCAGCTTCAGCGTGGATACACTTGCCCCCGCCGTGGTGATCACTGCCATCGGCGGTGCCGACAGCACCGTCACCAGCCAGCTGGGCGACAACACCGTGGTGGGCAGCGCCGAAGCCGGCCGCAGCGTCACCCTCGCCTTCAACGGCACCACCCTCGGCAGCACCACCGCAAGCACCTCAGGCGCCTTCTCCTACACCCTCACCGCCGCCAACCTCACCACCATCGGCCAGGGCGCCGGTAAGGCGATCAGCGCCAGCCAGAGCGATGCCGCCGGCAACACCGGCAGCTCCTCTCCCTTCAGCTTCAGCGTTGACACGGCCGCACCGCCGCCGCCCACCGATGACTTCGCCGGCGGCACAGGCACCACCGGCACCGTGACGGTGGGCAGCTCGAGCAGCGGCAACCTGGAGCGCAACGGTGACCGTGACTGGTTCCGGATCACCCTGGAGGGTGGCCGGCGCTATTCCTTCCGGCTGAACGGGGTGACCATGGCCGATCCCCAGCTGCGGCTACGCAGCAGCTCGGGCCTGGAGATCGCCGATAACAACGATGCCAACGGCAGCCGCAATGCCGAAATCCTCTTCGACATCAGCGGCAGCGGCACCTACTACCTCGAAGCCGGCGCCGCTGGCGATTTGGGTACAGGTACCTACACCCTCAGCGCCAGCGACATCACCCTGGCTGAGCCGCCTCGGCCGTACAGCAGCACCGATGGCTACGGTGAGATCAGCGTGGCCAGAGCACTTGATCAGCTCACCGGCCAGCGGCTGACCCGGCAGCCGGCCCTCGGTGGAGTGTTCTGGGGGCTCGACCGGGTTGGGGCTCCCACCGCTTGGGCGGCCGGCATCACCGGCGCCGGCATCACCGTGGCGGTGATCGATACCGGCGTGGACTACCTCCATCCCGATATAGACGCCAACATATGGACGAACACCCGTGAGATTGCCGGCAATGGCATAGACGACGACAACAATGGCTTTATCGATGACACCCGCGGCTGGGATTTCGCCTACAATGACAATAATCCCTCTGACGTAAACGGCCACGGCACCCATGTGGCTGGCACGATCGCCGCTGAAAACAACGGTTTCGGTCAGACCGGTGTTTCCTTCAATGCCAAAATCATGCCTGTGAAGGTACTCAGTGATGCGGGCAGCGGTGTTTTCAGTAATGTGGCGAAGGGCATTCGCTACGCCGCTGATAATGGCGCCGACGTGATTAATCTCAGTCTTGGCGGCACGAGCGGCTCCTTCGAACTGCTTGAAGCGGTGCGCTACGCCAGCTCGCGTGGTTCCCTATTGGTGATGTCGGCCGGCAACTCCAGCAGGACCACTCCCGGATTCCCGGCGGCCTACGCTTCGGAGACTGGTTTGGCCATCGGTGCGGTTGATATCAACGGCACGTTCGCCTCCTTTTCCAACCAGGCGGGCTCGGCAGAGATCGACTACGTCACGGCCCCGGGGGTGAATGTTTACTCCCTCTCCCCAAACAATGCCTACCGCTCCCTGAGTGGCACTTCAATGGCGGCCCCCCATGTGGCTGGCGTGGCAGCCCTACTGCTCAGCTACCGGCCCGAACTGACGCCCGTGCAGCTGGAGTCCCTTCTCATCAGCACCACAAAGCCCTCGGCGGACGCATTAGCAACCACATCAGCACCCCAGGCCCCGGCCGGCGGCACCACCGCCGCCTTTGCCGGGGAGGCTCCGCTGATCGAGCTGCCCTGGATCGATGACGATGATCCAGCCTCCTGTGGCGATGACGACAACCTTGATCTCGAAGTCGATGTTGCCACCGATGCCATCGAGGGGCTCCTCCCTGACGAGCTGACCATCACCTCCCCCGTTGCCGCCAGTCCTGCGTCTTCCATTGCCGCCGATCTCCAGGACGCTGGGATCACTGACTCCCAATCCGCAGAGATCCCCCAAGTGGTGTTTTCCAATGCCATCGGCGATCTCGGGCCAAAGGCTGGGAAAGCTCCTTCCATTGATGAGCTTGGCGACCCATCTCCCCTGCGTCGACGGTTGCGCCACCGCCGTGGCCCCGACGAAGATCCACTGGGGGTTGTCCGCCGTGTCTGGTCGCGGAAGCATCCTCAGCGCTGGCCATCTCCCTGACCAAGCTCTGCATCCTGGAGGCCATGGCCCTGACCGTTGCGCCGTTTTCACCGGCTGATTCCGCCGGAGATTCCCGTGCCCAGCGCCTGTTTCTGGAGGGGCAGGACTTGCATCGGCGCGGCCGAATCGAGGGAGCCCTGCAGCGCTACGAACTGGCGATCGCCGAGGACCCTGCCTTCCCCCCTGCCCGCATCTTCAGGGCGATCATCCTGCAGCGTAACGGACTCCCCCTGCAGGCCCTCGAGGAGGCCGAGCGGGCCCTGGACTGCATGGGCCACCCGGATCCGGGCATCCTGATCAACTACGGGGTGATCCAGAAGAACGCAGGCCGCCTCGACCGGGCGGCCCAGGCCTACGAGCAGGCCCTGGAACTTAGCCCGGGCCTGCGATCGGCCCAGGCCAACCTGGCCACGATCTACCTGATCCAGGGTCGGCTGGATGAGGCCGAGCAACGCTTCCTCGATCTCACCGAGCGGATGGAGGAGGCGGCCCCCTGGCTCAACCTGGCCCGGATCGCCCTGTTGCGCCAGCGCCAGGACGATGCCCGGCGTTGCCTCGAGCGGGCTGCCGACCACGATTCATCGCACCCCGATCTCTGCCTGCTGAAGGCCCGGCTAGAGCTGCAGCTTCGCAACGACGAGGAGGCCTTCGCGGCCTGCATCGAGGGGCTGCGCCGGGCGCCGGCCCACGGCGAGTTGTGGCAGCAGCTGCAGATGCTGGAAACCCGCCACTTCGACCTCGATGCGGTGGAGGAGCGGTTGCTGGAGCTCTCGCGCCTGGAGGTGAACAGCGCAACCGTGCTCTCGGTGGCGGTGGATCTCTGCCGCAAGAACTGGCTGTGGCGGCCTTTGCCAGTGCTCGAACGGAGCCTTGCTGCCAGCCTGCTGCAGCCCCTCGACCGCAGCCCCAGCGTCGCCGACGTGTTCACCCTGCTGGGGGCGGCGATTCCCCAGCGGGCCCATCTGGGGGCCGCCAGCCGCTGCTGGGCCACCCTCACCGCCGCGGCGGTGCCCCTTGAACCGGTTGCCCCCCGCCCTCTGGACCGGAGTCCACTGCGGGTGGGAATACTTTCCTCGGATCTGCGCAGCCATGCGATCGGCCACCTGGTCGTGGGGCTGCTCGAACACCTGCCCCATGGCCGAATCGAGTGGT
Organism: Prochlorococcaceae cyanobacterium; assembly: GCA_044347105.1. Taxonomy (GTDB): domain Bacteria; phylum Cyanobacteriota; class Cyanobacteriia; order PCC-6307; family Cyanobiaceae; genus NIES-981. Next base: position 6,036 of record JBIIXY010000065.1, on the reverse strand, counting down.
GGGCATACCACAATGGCTTTGACGACTCCTCCAGCGTGCGCGAACGGTTGCGCGACCCCTTCGACCGCTCAGTGAACGTGGCCCGGCTGGAGTCGGCTGAACTAGCCCGCCGCATCCGTGACGACGGCATCGACGTGCTGATCGACTTCAATCAGATGACCGCCATGACCCGGGTGGAGGTGATGGCCTGGCGGCCCGCACCCCTGCAGATCCAATGGCTGGGCATGCCGGGATCGCTGGGGGCCGGCGACGCCGTTGACTACGTGATTGTGGACCCCTGGGTGGTGGACGCCGCCAATGCCGACGGCTTCTCCGAGTGCCTGCTGCAGCTTCCCCGCTCCTACCAGCCCAACGATCACATCCCCCCCGACCTGGAGCTCTGCCAGAACCGCGGCCAGGCTGGGTTGCCGGCCGAGGGGGTGGTGTTCGGTGTGTTCAACCAGCCCTACAAGTTCTCCCCCGACACCTTCGCTCTCTGGGCCCAGATCCTGCAGCAGTGTCCCAGTGCCTGGCTATGGCTGCTGGATCCCGGCAGTGACGGCTTACGGCAGCGCATGCGCCGCCAGCTCAGCTGCCACGGCATCGATCCGGAAAGGCTGCTGCTGGCGCCCCACCTGCCCCAGGACGAGCACCTGGCTCGCCTGCGCTGGCTTGATCTGGTGCTCGACACCTGGCCATACAACGCCCACACCACCTGCTCCGACGCCCTGAGGGCGGGTGTGCCGGTGCTCACCCTGCCTGGTGCCACCTTCGCTTCCCGGGTAGCCTCAGGCATCCTGGCAACCGCCGGTCTGGAGAGCTGGATCGCCGCCGATGCCGCCGACTACGTGGCCAGGGCGGTGGCCTTCGGCCAACAGGATCGGACGGCGATCGATGCCTGCAAGTCGGGCATCGCCCGCACCTACTGGTGCAGCAGGATGGTGGACAACGTCCGCTTTGGGCGGGAGCTGGAGGTCCTGCTGCTAGGCCTGCACGGGCGGGCGCTTGCTGGCAAGGCCCCCACCTCCCTGCGCCTCACCGACGCCCTCACCCTAGAGCCCCTGCCCTGGGGACGCCAGGCCGAGGATGCCCCCTCCCCGGGCACGGACCACCCCCCGGGACCCGGCCGGCCCAATGTGAACGCCCAAGGGGAGGCGAGTGTCGGGGGTTCCGTCCGGGCAGCGCAGCCACCCTGGAACGAGCGCTTAAACCACCAGGGACCCCAGGCCCGGCTGGCCAACCTGACGATCCTGGCAAGGGAGGTGATCGGTCTTGAGCAGCCCCAGGCCGTGCTGGAGGTGGGTCCACCGCCAGGGGGGGATGGCGATGAACTGGAGCCCCTGCTGGCCGCCGGCCTCCTGCAGGGGCGAAGACTGGCCCCGGAGCAGCTGGGGGACGGCGGGCCCGCCAGCTGCCACCGCCACCAGGCCGCCGATCTGGATTCCTGCCTGCCCCTGCGCCACGAATGGCTCGCCCGGTTCCCGGGCTATGGCCGCTGGGGCCGTCTGCTGGACACGGAGCCGGTATCCACCAGCCGCCTCGACGACCTGGTGGGCACCCCGCCACCCCGCCTGCTGCGTGGGGACTGCCGCGGTCGCGACACCCTGGTACTCAGCCACGGCGAGAACTGTCTAGCGGGCCTGGCCATGCTGGAGCTGAAGACAGCCCCCACCGCCCTTCACGCCGGCGGCACCAGCCTGTTCACACTTGGCAGCTGGCTGGCGGAGCGGGGCTTCGTGCTGCACACCTTCCGGCGAGAGAACCGGCGGCTGTTTCTGCCGGCGGGCACGGAGGCCAATCCCTACGCCGGCCGACACCAGCTGCTGCAGCTGGATGCCGTGTTCATCCCCAATCCACTGCGCTGGCCGGAAATGGACAGCGAGCGGCTGCTGGCCCTGGCCTTCCTGGCCCACGCCCTGCACCGCAGCACCGACCTCACCATGCACGTGCTCGACAGCCTCGACCGGCGCGGCGGGGGTGACCGGCTGGGGTCCTACCGCACCTACCTCGACCGAGCAGGCATTGATGGCTGAGATCCATGGCTGAGATCCATGGCTGAGACCGATGCCGGAGCACCTCGCCCAAGCCTGGCTTTAACTTCAGGCCACGGTGGCATTGTCTGGACTCCCATGGTGCCCATGCTTCCGCTGAACCCGGACTACCGGGTGCGATTGCGGCGGATCGGTCGGTTGTCGTTCCAGCTGTCCCTGCTGCTCGCCCTGGTGGTGGCTCCCTCGTTGCCCAATCTCCCGCCTCTGATGGCTCCCGTTTCCCCCCAGGCCGCCGCGGCGCCCGCCCCCCTGCCCCTCAGCGGACGCGTGGAGCAGGTGGCCGGGGATCTGATGCCGGGCCCGGGGGGCAGGAGCACTCCCCGCCCCGCCCCCGGCCGGCGAGTGATGGCCGTGCGGGGCACCCTGCCCGCCGGCGGTCGCCCCCTGTGGAGCGGGCCTCTGCCCCCGCAGCGGCTGCTGGCTGAGGCCACCACCGACGCCGACGGTCACTTCCAACTATTGCTACCTCCTGGTGTCGTGACCCTGCTGATCGCCGTGCCGGGCGGCTACTGGCTCAACCGCTTCGATGGCCGTGGCGACTACAGCAGCGTGCTGCTGGAGCACGGCTTAGGGCCCGTGTTGCTGCTCGACGACCGAGGGACACTGCACTGAGGCGGCAGGGACCGACCGGGGATGAGGCGTTCTGCTAGCGGCGATCGCAACGGCGTGGGCGGGCAATCCTGCCTCTGTTCAGCGGAGAGATGATCCAAGACTGGACCGTTGCTCCCGTCAGAGGCATCTGCCAACTGAACTCCTGCGGAGCGGGCGCACGACAAACCGCTGAACTGCGGAGTCCCCACTGACAGATAGGGTTTCCTGCTTGACGAACCCCAGGCTTGACTGCTGCTGCCAGCAGTACCAGCACCTTTGCCGCACAGCATGCGCTTCTTGGTTGACGTTGAACTCCTGCCAAAGCCACTAGATCATCCATTACCAGTAGTGGCCACACCGCACCGTTCACATCCACGTGAAGCAAAACCTGCATCCACATCAATGACCTGGCCGGTGATGCAGGCAGTCCGGGGGCTTGACACTTCACGCTGCTGGTCGAGCTGAAGCCCCTGGAAGCCCTCCAGCAGTGGCAGTCGTCATGACCACAACAGCTCAACTCTCAATGGTACTGAACCAATAAAGGAGGTCAAGTCACCCGCCAGCATGGGTCGCCACCGACGGGGCTGATGCCTTGTGCCTTGACGTGTTCCTGAAGCACCCAGCCAAGCCAGAGGCAAGCGGTTTAGCCAACCGGATTGGAGTTGGCTGCGGAAGCCATGGTGATCGAATGGAGCCCTAGTCTTCGGCTGCACCCGGTGGACGGTGGCCAGACACTCGAGAGGGGCATAGGCAAATCGACTCGATCAGAGTAATCAGGTCACAACAAAGCGTGCCGCCGTCATACCCACCACGCCAGTGTTGAGCTGAGCAAATGTGATGGACATTCCGGCTCCGTTGCCATCGGCGTCGTACCAGAGGGCACCGCTGGCGGCGTTGTAGCCGATCCTATGGGCCGCAGTCTTTGCCGCAGACCCCGGGGTGAATGCCGCTGCTGCCAACACTCCAGAAGTTGGCAGGGCAGTGAACACAATCTTATCCAGGTGAATCACATCGTTCTGCGACACCGTGAAATCAGTGATCCGGTCGATGCCGCTCCCACCGATGCCGCTCGCGAAGCGGAACACGTCCGCGCCGAGACCGCCGGTGAGAGTGTCCGCACCATCCCCACCCTCAATGGTGTCGTTGCCACCATTTCCGATGATCGTATCTGCATAGTTCGAGCCGATCAGCCTGTTCACCCCGTTGTTGCCCGTGATGGCGAGAGCGTTGGCAGCCGAATCCGCCCTCACATTGAGTGCTGTAGTGGCAGCGGTGGAAGCTGCGATGGCGGTGCCGGTGCCGATCGTTACACGCTCGAGGCCGATGTTGCCCCCGTGAACCACCAGGGTCTGGCCGGCGATGGTGCTGCTAAAGCGCAGCTCATCGCTGCCGGTTGCTCCGCTGTCGACAATCTCAGCCTCGCTGTGGTGCGAGCTGTCGGCAACCAGATAGATGTCACTGCCGTTGCCGCCATCCATGACATCAACACCAGCTCCTCCGTTGATCACGTTCGCCACCGCCGTGGCCTGGTCCACGGTGATCCGGTTGGCTGCGCCGTTGCCTGTGGCTGTTACTGCCGTGCCCGTGAGCACGAGATTGGCATAGCTCGCCGCCAGGTTGGTGACGTTGGCCGAGCTGCTGAAGCTCTCGGCACCGAGGCCCGCTCCTGTCGTGGAGGCGAGGTCGTTACCCGCCAGGTCTTGCACCACGCCTGAGAGGTTGTTACCGGAGGGGTCGCTATAGCGCAGCATCACCGCCTGGCTGCCGGTGGGAGCGGCACCGGCCAGGGTCAAGGTGAGCCGGGTGGGATCACCGGGCACCGCCGATACAGCGTTTACCGCCCGCACCGCTCCAGCCACAGTGGCGCTGAACAAGCTGGGGATCAGGCCGCTGGTCACCACCGCCTCGGAGAACTGCAGCCGCAGCTGATTGCCCGCCACCGTCACTCCGGTGATCACCGGCAGGGCTGCATCCAGTGGCTCCACCTGGACAACATCGCTAAACACGGTGGCGGAGTGCCCTTCTGCGTCGACGGTGAGCACTTGCAGGCGCACGGGACGACCGGCCAGGCTGACAGCGATAGCGAGGGTGGAACCGCTGCCGATCGCCACCCAGTTGCCCAAAATGCTGGTCTGCCATGTGAAGGTTTCGGTTCCATTCCCATCGGGATCATTGACCTCCCGCTTGGCTACCAGCGTCTCACCGGCGCGCAGCGTCCCCTCGATCGCATAGCTCCCCGTTCCCGCATCCACAAACGGCACAGCCGCCTCAGCGCTCGCTGCTTTCTCCGCAAAACCTTCCTGATCCACATAACTCACCACCGCACGAATCTCCATCCCCTCATCCACTCCACTCACCCCGTAGCTCTCTCCCACTCCAGCCGTGCTCCAACCGCCACTTCCCGGCGCACGGCTTTCCCAGCGCACGCTCCATTCACCCATCCCATCCGGATCCGCCTCGGCAATCACCGCCGAGAGCGTGCTGCCGATCAAGGCCTTGCTATCGCTCAGGCCGCTCACCTCCACCACTGCAATGCCGTTGTTCACCAGCGGAATCAACACCTCTGCCGTCGCCACATCCTCCGCAAATCCCTCACCATCCACATATCTCACACGTGACCTCAGCTGCTGGCCCTGGTCACCATCGACCACCCCATAGCTCACTCCCTCCGCTCCACTGATCTCACTCCAATTGACACCATCCGCTGAACGCTCCCACCCATAGCTCAGAGCTCCGTCACCATCCGGATCCCCATTCCCCTGCTCCACCCTCAGTTCCTCTCCCACTGACACCGTTCCATTGATCACAAACGACGCAGCCCCCTCATTCACATACGCAAGCTGCAGGGCTTCCGTCGTCACCGTTGTCGCAAAACCTTCCCCATCCACGTCGGTCACCACCGCACGCACCTGCTGCCCTTGGAAGCTGCCATCGGTCGCCAGCGTCTCACCGTCCACGCCCAGCGCCGTCCAGACCGCACCATCGGCAGACACCTCCCAGCTCACCACCGGCGGCATCGGTCCATTGCCATCCGGATCGTTCGTCAGGCGCTTCAGCTGGAGCACCGTTCCAGGTACCGCCGCTCCCTCGATCGCATAGCTCCCCGTTCCCGCATCCACAAACGGCACAGCCGCCTCAGCGCTCGCTGCTTCCTCCGCAAATCCTTCCTTATCCACATAACTCACCACCGCACGGATCTCCATCCCCTCATCCACTCCACTCACCCCATAGCTCTCTCCCACTCCAGCCGTGCTCCAACCGCCACTTCCCGGCGCACGGCTTTCCCAGCGCACGCTCCATTCACCCATCCCATCCAGATCCGCCTCGGCAATCACCGCCGAGAGCGTGCTGCCGATCAAGGCCTTGCTATCGCTCAGGCCGCTCACCTCCACCACTGCAATGCCGTTGTTCACCA
>JBIIXY010000154.1:0-4225 GCA_044347105.1 Prochlorococcaceae cyanobacterium | reverse complement strand
AGCCCTGGCCGAGCACCTGGCGCTGGAGCTGCCCGCCGACTGGCGGCAGCGGGCGGCGGGCTACGGCCTGCACCGCGCCCAGTTCCGCCAGCTGCCCAGCGACAGCCAGATCCTGCAGTGGCAGGAGCTGATCCCCAACCCTGCCTGGCGGCTGGCCTACGGGCTGATGGCGACCTTCGGGCTGCGCAACCACGAGGTGTTCTTCTGCGACCTCTCGGCCCTGGCGCCCGGGGGCGACCGGGTGATCCGGGTGCTGCCCACCAGCAAGACCGGTGAGCATCAGGTGTGGCCGTTCCGGCCGGAATGGGTGGAGCACTTCGAGCTGGAGCGGCTGGGGCGCGATCCGGGGTTGCTGCCAGCGGTGCGCACCGACCTCAGCCGCACCACCCTGCAGCAGGCGGGCCGGCGGGTGGCCGAGCAGTTCAAGCGCTATGGCCTGCCGATCACCCCCTACGACCTGCGCCATGCCTGGGCGGTGCGCACGATCCACATCGGGCTGCCCGACACGGTGGCGGCGCGGATGATGGGCCACTCGGTGGCGATCCACACCCGCACCTATCACCACTGGATCACCCGCCGCGACCAGCAGCAGGCGGTGGACGCGGCCCTGGCGCGCCAGCGAGCGGCCTGAACCGGGCAGAGTGCGGCGAGCTGCGTCATCGCGATGCCATCAACGCCCACCGATCTCGACCAGGTGGCAGCCGAGCTGGGTCCCGGCGGCGAGCTGGCGCCCGAGCGCGACCAGGAGGCCTACCGCAAGCGCATGGCCCGCCGCCAGGAGGTGCAGCGCCAGCGGGTGGGCGAGCGCAACCTGGAGAAGGGGCTGGTGCTGGTGTTCACCGGCGACGGCAAGGGCAAGACCACCGCGGCCCTGGGGCTGGTGCTGCGCACCCTCGGCCACGGCGAGAGCGTGGCGGTGGTGCAGTTCATCAAGGGCGGCTGGCAGCCGGGCGAGGCCAGGGCGCTGGAGCTGTTCGGCGATTCGCTGGCCTGGCACGCCCTGGGCGAGGGCTTCACCTGGGAAACCCAGGACCGCGACCGCGACCGGCTGCTGGTGCAGCAGGCCTGGGAGCGCTCCTGCCACTATCTGGCCGACGGCAGCCGCAAGCTGGTGGTGCTCGACGAGGTGAACGTGGCCCTCAAGCTGGGCTACCTGGCGGTGGAGCAGGTGATCGAGGGCCTGGCGCTGCGGCCCGAGCTCACCCACGTGGCCCTCACCGGCCGCGGCGCGCCGCCGGCCCTGCTGGAGCGCGCCGATCTGGTGACGGAGATGAAGCTGGTGCGCCACCCCTTCCGCGAGCAGGGCGTGAAGGCCCAGCGAGGGATTGAGTTTTAGAGGTGGGACTCAGCCCAGCGCCGCCAGGCCGCTGCGGTGGATCTCGCGGGCGTAGTCGGTCCAGGCGCCCTGGCCCCAGTAGCGGAAGCAGCTGGTTTCCAGCAGCAGCAGCGGCAGCAGGGCCCGCTGGTAGGCGGGGCTGGCGCTCATGGCGGGATCGGCCGCCAGCAGCGGATCGAAGCGCTGGTGGAAGCGGGCGCTGAGCTCCTGCATCGGCTCGAGCACATTGGCGTAGCCCTCCACCCAGCTGAGGTTGTTGGTCCAGGAGGCGCCCTGCATCGCCATGGCGGCCGTGCCCTCCCGGAAGGCGTGCTGGCCCACCGCCTGGATGGGCGGGAAGTGGGCCTCACCCAGGCCGGCGTCGGCCAGCAGCTGCAGGTATTCGCTGCCGTTGAGGGCCACCGTGTCGCTGGCTTGGGCGGCCAGGCGCTGGTGGGCCTGGCGGAAGGCGGCGGGGAATTCGTTCATCATCACTCCGCCGTTTTCGCCGTCGGCGATCTGGCTCACCAGCGGCGGAATCCGGCGTCCGGCCAGTTCCAGCGGCTCCAGGCCGAGGGCCTCGTAGCAGGGCTGCATCTGGCCCACCAGCTTGGTGTCGGAACCCTGGGTCTTGATCAGGGCGGTGATCGTGGCCAGCTCACCGCTGCAGTTGCGGGCCACCAGCCGGTTGGGCAGCAGGGTGTGCTCGCGGCTCAGCGGGGCGCCCTCGAGGGTTTCCACGCTGTGCTCCTGCACCAGCAGCCACTGGTAGCCGCACTCCCGCAGGGCTTTCACCAGGGCGTAGAGCGCGTCGGGATGGTTGGGCAGGGCCATCTCGGGGGGAGAGAAGCCGCGCACCCGCTGCAGGGCTTCGTCGCCGAACAGGGCGGCGAAGTGGTGCTGCCAGGCCTGGATCTGCAGCGTGATGTCGGCGAGTGGCGTGGAGGGGGCCACGGCGTGGCTCCAGAACGTGCCCAGCCACTCCACGTGGGGGATCAGGGCCGGATCGCAGGCGAGGGCGCGCAGGGCGCCGAGGATGTCGGCGCGGCCCATCTGCTCAAAGCCCCAGAGCAGGTTGCCGGAGTAATCGAGCATGATCCGCGGGTTGCAGCCCTGGCCGATGAGCTCCGGCAGCAGCTCGGCCATGCGCCGGTAGCAGTGGGCGAAGGGCTCGGCATTGTGGTTGTCGCCTTCGCCGGGGTGTTCGAGCATCCACTGCAGATGGGAGATCAGCTCTCCATCCGGCCCGGCGGGGATGGTGGGCTGGTGCATGTGCAGGGCGCAGGCGAAGGCCGAGCGGATCCGCTCCAGGGGCGGGCTGCCAGCGGGCCGGAGCACGGCAGGGCGCGCCTGCAGCAGGGCGCGGAGTTCGGCTGCGCGGCCGGCGAGCGGCGGCAGGGCTGTTGAGGAAAGCACCGGCAGTCCGGGAGGGTCGCCCTAGGGTCGCCTGGATCAGGGGTAAGGTCTTGACCCTCGAGCAGCTCCGGCACTTCCTCTCGCGCGTGCAACGCGATGCCGCCCTCAGGCGTCAGCTGGAGCAGGCGACCACCGCCGATGAGGTGGCCCGGCTGGCCCAGGATCTCGGCTTTGCGGTGTCGGGCAGTGACATCCTGCGCTTCTCCGGCCAGTCGGCCGCGGGGGTGCGGGTGAGCCGGATCGACCATCCAGGCGAGTATCCCGGTCGCTACTACTGAACCCCCGATGGGCCCCGACAGTGCTCTCAGCCGCGCCAAAGCGGTCTGCGCCATCCTGAGGCTGCCCTGATACTCCCCGCGGTGGACCCTGCCCAGCTGCGCGCCCTGTTCACCAAGCCCTACGGCGCTCCGGGACCCAGCGAGGCCCAGTGGCGGGAGGTGTATGCCGACGACGTGCACTTCAGCGATCCCACCCAGGAGCGGCAGGGCATCGCCGCCTACATCGCCGCCCAGGAAGGGCTGCTGAAGCGCTGCGACGACACTTATCTCACCCCCGGGGCGATCGCGATCGAGGGCAACACCGCCTTTGTGGAGTGGGAGATGGGCCTGAAGATCAAGGGCATCGAGTTTGTGTATCCCGGCACCACCCGGCTGCTGTTCAACAGCGCGGGCAAGATCTGCGACCACCGCGACTACTTCGACTTCGTGGGCCCCACCTTCGCGCCGGTGCCGCTGGTGGGCGGCTTCGTGCGCTGGCTCTACAAGCGGTTTGTGGACTGATCAGGAGCTGACCAGACCAGACCAACGTCTGACCAGCACCTGTCCTGATCCGCCAGGCTGGGAGCCGAGCCCTTGGCCACCATCCGATGCGTTCCAGCCCCCTCTCCCGCGGCCTGCTGGCCGGCCTGCTGGCGGTGCTGCTGCTTGTGGGCGGCGCCCTGCCAGCCTGGGCGGCGTTTGAGCTGCCGCCGCTGCCCTATGCGCCGGAGGCGCTGGAGCCGGTGCTCGACGCCACCACGATGACGATCCACCACGACCGTCACCACGGCGCCTACGTGGCCAACCTCAACGCCCAGATCGAGGCCAACCCGAAGCTGGCGGACCTGAGCCTCGACGAGCTCCAGAGCCGCATCGCCAGCTTCCCGGTAGCGGTGCGCAACAACGGTGGCGGCCACTGGAACCACAGCCAGTTCTGGGCGGCGATGGCGCCGGTGGGCGAGGGCGGGACTCCTTCGCCGGAGCTGCTGGCGGCGATCGAGGCGAGCTTCGGCTCGCTGGAGGCGATGCAGGGGCAGTTCAACCAGGCGGCCGCGGCGCGCTTCGGCTCCGGCTGGGCCTGGCTGATCGAGAAGCCGAACGGCTCACTGCCGATCACCAGCACAGCCAACCAGGACAACCCACTGATGAACCTGCGCGGCATCAAGCGCGGCACGCCGCTGCTGGGCCTGGATGTGTGGGAGCACGCCTACTACCTGAAGTATCAGAACCGCCGGCC
>JBIIXY010000064.1:0-13421 GCA_044347105.1 Prochlorococcaceae cyanobacterium | reverse complement strand
GACAGATCCGCCGTGACCTGGGGCGAACCCACCGGGCCGCAGCTGGCGGCCCGCAGATCGCGAAGCGCGTCGATGGAGGGAGGCGAGGACGTCATCGGTTCGGCGCAGCGGCGAAACGGGCAGATGGCGGTGGTGAGGCTGTGGTGATGGAGCTCAGCTCCATTCCAGGGCGCCCTTGCGCCAGGCGTAGGCCAGGGCAACCACCAGGATGGCAATGAACACCAGGGCCTCGATGAAGGCGAGCAGCCCCAGACGGTGGAAGGCCACGGCCCAGGGATAGAGGAACACGGTCTCCACATCGAAGATGACGAAGACCAGGGCAAACATGTAGTAGCGGATGTTGAACTGAATCCAGGCACCGCCGATCGGCTCCATCCCGGATTCATACGTCAGTTCCCGCTCGCCGCGGCGGCTCTTCGGGGAGAGCAGCTTGTTGGCCACGAGCGCCAGCACTGGCACCGCCGCTGAGATCAGCAGGAAGCCAAGGAAGGCGTCGTAGCCGGAGAGCGCAAACATGGTCCAGGCCAACCTGCGGGGCAGTCTGGCATCCACCACCTGCCGTGGGGCGGCCTGTGCTGGATACAGTTCAGGCGCCCTACGCGGTTCTGGCATGAGCAGCGACAGCCCCCGTGCCGACGCCCAGCTCCCCGACGAGCAGCCCCCCGAGGAGCAGCCCGCGGATGCGCAAACCGGCCCTGAGCTGGTTGCCAGCGCCGAGCCGGCTGCGCTGGAGGAGGGGGATGATCCGGCTCAGCACCGCTTCGAGTGCCGCAGCTGCGGCTACGTCTACGACCCCGCCGAGGGGGTGAAGAAGGTGGGCATCGAGCCGGGCACCCCCTTCCTTGAACTCGATCCGGCCAGCTTCCGCTGTCCGGTGTGCCGCAGCAAGATGGGGGCCTTCCAGGACATAGGCCCCCGCGACAAGCCCAGCGGCTTCGAGGAGAACCTCAACTTCGGCCTGGGCGTGAACCGGCTCACCCCGGGTCAGAAGAATGTGTTGATCTTCGGCGGCTTCGCCCTCGCCTTCGCCTTCTTCCTCTCCCTCTACTCCCTGCGTTGACGATGCCCGAGCCCTCCACCTCCCGCCGTGCCGCTCCGTTCCAGCGGCTGTTTTCCCCCCTGCTCAGCCTGCTGCTGGTGGTGGCTCTGGGCTTCGGCCTGGGCGGCTGCGTCACCACCGGTCTGGCCAGCAGTGACGACAGCCCCTGGCAGCCCGTGCCCCTGGCCACCAAGGCCAACCCGCTGGCGGTGGCTTTCACCGACGACCGCCACGGCTTTCTGGTGGGCAGCAACCGCCTGATCCTGGAAACCAGCGACGGTGGTGCCAGCTGGGAGGAGCGGGCCCTCGATCTGCCGGAGGAGGAGAACTTCCGCCTGATCAGCATCGCTTTCTCCGGCCAGGAGGGCTGGATTGCCGGCCAGCCCGGCCTGCTGCTGCACAGCACCGATGGCGGCCAGAACTGGAGCCGCCTGTTTCTGGACACCAAGCTGCCCGGTGAGCCCTACCTGATCACGGCCCTGGGCCGCTCCAGCGCCGAACTGGCCACCAATGTGGGCGCCGTGTATCAGACCCGCGATGGCGGCAACAGCTGGCAGGCCCGGGTGGAGGACGCCGCCGGGGCCGTGCGCGAGCTGCGCCGCAGTGTCGATGGCCGCTACGTGAGTGTGAGTGGTCTCGGCAATTTCTTCTCCACCTGGGAACCAGGCCAGCCCACCTGGCAGGTGCACCAGCGGATGAGCAGTCAGCGGCTGCAGACGATGGGCTTCCAGCCCGACGGGGCCCTGTGGATGCTGGCCCGCGGGGCCCAGCTGCGCTTCAACCCCGATGCGGCCGATCCGGAGCAGTGGGGCAAGGCGATCATTCCGATCACCAACGGCTATGGCTACCTCGACATGGCCTGGGATCCCCGGGGCACGATCTGGACGGGTGGCGGCAGTGGCACCCTGCTCAGCAGCGCCGATGCCGGCCAGACCTGGAGCCGGGATCCGGTGGCGGAGCAGCAGCCCTCCAACTTCACCCGGATCGTGTTCACGGACGATGGCAAGGGGTTTGTGCTCGGTGAACGGGGCTCCCTGCTGCGCTGGGTGGGCTGAGCCCACCAACTTCTGTAACCAAGCCCGCGGCCTGCTCCCGGGCCGCCCGAACCGACCCCTAGGATCTTCGGGCTGAACGCTTGTCGCTATGGCTGCCGGCTCCACCGGGGAACGCCCGTTCTTCGAAATCATCACCAGCATTCGCTACTGGGTGATCCATGCGGTCACCCTGCCTGCGATCTTCCTGGCTGGCTTCCTGTTCGTGTCCACCGGCCTCGCTTACGACGCCTTCGGCACGCCCCGCCCGGATGCCTACTTCCAGGCCAACGAAGCCAAGGCTCCGGTTGTGAGCCAGCGCTACGAGGGCAAGAGTCAGCTCGACCTGCGCCTGCAATAAGCCATGACCCAGTCCCCCGCTTCCACCACGCCGCGCAACTATCCGATTTTCACGGTGCGTTGGCTTTCGGTTCACGCCCTCGGCATTCCCACGGTGTTCTTCCTGGGCGCCCTGGCCGCCATGCAGTTCATTCGTCGCTGAGAGCCATGGGTCTGCAACGCAATCCGAATCCCAACAACCTGCCGGTTGAGCTGAACCGCACCAGCCTGTACCTGGGCCTGCTGCTGGTGTTCGTCACCGGCGTGCTGTTCACCAGCTACTTCTTCAACTGATCCGGAGCTCCCGATGAGCGGCAAAAAATCCTCCCTGCCTGACGGTCGCATTCCCGACCGTCTGCCTGATGGCCGCCCCGCGGTGGCCTGGCGTTCCCGCTGGACCGAAGGTGTGCTCCCCCTCTGGCTGGTGGCCACTGCCGGCGGCATGGCCGTGATCTTCGTGGTGGGTCTGTTCTTCTACGGCGCTTACACCGGCGTGGGTTCGGCCTGAATCCGGGCCCGCCTGGCCTTGCCTCGTCCCTCCAACCCCCGATGGGGTGGCTGCCCTGGCCATCCTGTCGGGGGTTTTGACTGGATCCCACCTGCTGCCGGTTGCGTCCTTGGCCAGCAAGCGCAAGCTGTTCAATAATCCCTCGCTCGCCACCCTGGCTGGGGTGGTGCTCAACATCTATGGCGAGCTGGTGCTGCGCACCTCCCGGATTCGTGTTCAGGCCCACCCGGAGGTGGATCGGCTGGTGCATGATCAGCGCGTGGCGGTGATCTATGCCCTCTGGCACCGTCATGTGTTCTTTGTGCCGCTGTTGCGGCGCTATGAGCGGCGGCCCCTGGCTGCCCTGCTCAGCCTCCATCGCGATGCCCAGATCGTGGGTGTGGCGGCCCGACTGCGCGGCATCACCCTGGTGAGCGGATCGTCGACCCGCGGCGGTGCCCGGGCCTATCGCCAGCTGCTGGCCTGGCTGGCAGCGCCAGCCTCGGCGTGCATCACCCCCGATGGGCCCAAGGGGCCGGTGGGCACCATCAAACCGGGGGTGATCCGCCTGGCTGAACAGTCGGCCTGCCTGGTGGTGCCCGTGGCCTTCACCGCATCGCGGATGCTGCGCATCAACTCCTGGGACCGCACGATCGTGCCGCTGCCCTTCGGTTGCCACCGCTTGATCCTCGGGGCGCCGCTCGACCTGGCCTCACCGCTGGACGGTCCGCCGAAAGCGGACAGGCTCAGGCAGGCCCTGGATGGCCTGGTGGCTTGCCAGGGACGGGCTTGATGGCGCCATCGAGACCACCGCTGCGGATCGCGATCGCCACCAGCCGCTTCCCGCGCCAGAGCGAAACCTTTGTGTTGCGGCATGTGCGCCTGCTGGGCGGAGGCCACACGGTTGTGGTCTGCTGGCGCCGGAGCGATCCGGCGGAAGGGGAGGAGCGGCCGCTGTTCTCGCGCTGGCAGGCGCTGTGTGCTTCCCCCATCGACCTGCTGCTCACCCCGTTCCATCTCTGGCGGAACTGGCGGCGCTACCGATCTCCCCTGGTGCCCTTCGGTCAACCACGGCAGCGGCTGCTGGCGTTTCTGCGGGATCAATCGGTGGATGTGATTCTTGCTGAGTTCGGCTCCCAGGCTGTGCTGATGTGGCCGCTCGCCAGGCAGCTGGGTGTGCCGTTGTTCAGTTATTTTCGCGGCCGGGATGCCAGCAAGTATCTGCGCAGTCGCTGGCGGCTGAGCGGCTATCGGCGCATGATGCCCCAGCTGGCCGGTGTGTTCTGTGTGTCGTCGTTTCTGGCACGCAACCTTGCAGCGGCTGGACTGGCCCATCCCAATCTGCATGTGATCCCCAGTGGGGTGGATACCGAGCAGTTCCGCCCAGGGGCCAAGACAGCCGGCATGATTGTGTTTGCGGGCCGCTTTGTGGAGAAGAAGTCTCCCCTGCTGGTGATCGAGAGCTTTCTGCGGCTCTCCGCCAAGCATCCCCATGCCAGCCTGCACCTGGTGGGCCAGGGGCCTCTCCATCGGGCCTGTCGCCGCCGGGCGGCGCGCTCCAGCGCTGGGTCACGCATCGTGTTTCACGGTTGGCAATCCCATGCGCAGTTGCGGCACCTGCTGGCGGCTGCCGAGATCTTTGCCCTGCATGCTGTGACTGGCCATGATGGTGAGACAGAGGGCATGCCCAGCGTGATCCAGGAAGCCATGGCCTGCGGAGCCGCGATTCTTTCGTCGCGTCACGCGGGCATTCCGGATGTGGTGGAGCATGGACGTTCCGGTTATCTGGTGGCTGAGCGCGACCTCGCGGGAACTGTTGAAGCCCTGGATGTCCTGCTGTCGGATCCAGCCCACACCCGCTGCCTGGGTGATCACGCAAGACGCGTGGCCGAGGCTGAGCTTGATTTCCGTCATCTCTATCAACGGGTTGAGGATGTGATGGCCCAGCCTGTGACTTCTGATGGCCTCCTGAAGCCGCGCTGAATCATCAAGGGAGACGGCTATGGCGGACATCTGTGCTTTGACGACCGTGCGCAATGATCCGCTGTTCCTGGAGAAATGGATCGCGCATTACGGAGCCGCCCTCGGCCGCAAGCATCTCTTCGTTGTGCTGGATGGCCATGATCAGGAGCTGCCGGATGGCGTTGGCGATATCAACGTGTTGCGGCTGCCATTCAAGCCGTTGGCGCGCGTGCCGGCGATGCGCAGGCGGGCGCGGGTGATGTCGAATATTGCGGCTGGGCTTTATCACTATTTCGACATCTGCATCGCCACCGATGTGGATGAGTATCTGGTGGTTGACCCCCGTACGGGATTGAATCTTCAGCAGTATCTGTCGCGATTGTCTCGCCGCTGGCCGGCTGTTTCCGGGCTGGGGCTCGATGTTGGCCAGCATCTGGAGCAGGAAGGCCCGCTGGATCCGGCACGTCCTTTTCTGCAGCAGCGCAGCTATGCCCATGTGTCATCGCGCTACACCAAGCCCGTGGTCACCACCAGGCCGGTGACCTGGGGATCGGGCATGCATCGCGTCAAGCGGCACAACTACCGAATTGATCCCAATCTCTATCTCTTTCATTGCGGCATGATCGATCGGGGCCGATCCGCTGAGAAAACGGGCGACCGGGACCGTTTGCGAACCGGTTGGGGCGGCCACCTCGATAAGCGTGCCCGCCTGTTTGACATCATCACCCATTCTGCGCCCTTGGATGGAGACGCCTACCTGCCGAAGGCCCGGTTCCGCCAATCCTGGGTTCGCAAGCTTTATGCGCTCAACAAGCCTGCCATGCTGCCCGGCGATCCGGTGATTCGTATTCCTGAACGCTTTCGCCATTCGCTATGACATCCTTTGCGCTGGCCGGTAGAGGGTTGGCGGCAGTGTGGGGGCTCCGCATGTTTGGCCCTGCTAGATTCCGGCCATGATGAGCTCGCGGAACAGATGAAGCCGTCCTGTGGAGTTCTTTATATTGCTGCGGGTAAGGCCTATGCGTCAGCAGCGAATGCTGCGGCGCGGTCGGTGAAAGCGTTGTTGCCGAATCTGCCGGTGGATATCTTCACGGATTCGCCGGATGTGTTGGAGTCGGGCTTGTTTGACAAGGTCGAGGTCATTGATTCTCCGCATCGCCGCTCCAAGGTTGACTATCTGTCCCGCACCAGGTTTGAGCGTACGCTGTATCTTGATACTGATACGAGAGTGGTTGACGACATCTCTGATCTTTTTGAGCTTCTGGAGAGGTTTGATGTCGCCATGGCCCATGCCCATGCTCGCAATCGGCGCACCCATGTGGAGCAGTGGCGGATTACTCTGCCGCAGTCATTTCCGCAGCTCAATGGTGGCGTTATTCTGTATCGAAGTGATGAGCGTGTGCTGGAGTTTCTGCATTCGTGGAGTGCTGCTTACCATGAAGCAGGCTTCAGCAAGGATCAGACAACCTTGCGCGAATTAATCTGGGGCAGTGACCTAAGGCTTTATGTGCTTCCTCCTGAGTATAATGTGCGTTATGAAAAATATGTGAAAATCTGGGAGCAGAATGAAGCCACTCCAAAGATTCTTCACTATCGTCGTTTTCACGATCAGGTGGGGGCGGCTGAAAGCGACTCGCTGCTCTCCGGAGCCGGACGCCTGCTGCGGCGGTTCAAGGGTGGTTTGGCCACGGTCAAGGCCACCGCTGGACAGGCCCAGTCGGCGAAGGTGTTTGGCGTCGGTTTTCACAAAACCGGCACCAGCAGCCTGGCCCGGGCGCTGAAGATTCTTGGCTACCGCACCATCCACGGCGATTCCTCGGCCAGTTGGCATGGCGGCAATGAGGGGCGTGGCCTGATCGAGATGATCGACTCTGGCAATTATCAGCTGCCCACCCTGGAACTATTCGACGCCTTTTGCGATAACCCTTATTTCACGATCTGGCAGCAGCTGGCCGCTTCCTTCCCGGATGCACGCTTTGTGCTCACGATTCGTGATGAGCAGCAGTGGTTGGATAGTTGCGTGCGCTATTACAAGGGAAGGCGGATCAGGCCCATGCGATCATGGATGTTTGGGGAGCATGCTGATCCCTCCAGTAGTGCTGCAGCCCGGGCTGCCTGGCTCAATGCCTATCGCGCGCACAATGCGGCAGTCTTGGATTATTTCCACGGGAAGCCGAACTTTCTTGTGATGGACATTTTTTCAGGCGATGGCTGGGCCCAGCTCTGTGGTTTTCTTCAGCAGGCTGTTCCGCAGCGTGGCTTTCCACACGCCAACAAGACCCAGTCTTCCACCTAAGCGCCCCATGGATGCTGTTATTTCCTTCCCTAAATCGGGCCGCACCTGGCTGCGGGTGATGCTTGACCAGCTTGGGCTGCCACTCGAATGGACCCATGCGGGTGCCGGCCATGGCAATGGCAGGCCGATCAGCAAGCTGGATACATCCTCCGCTCGCAAATATCGACGCATCCTCTTCCTCCACCGCGATCCTCGTGATACGGCTGTGTCTGGCTACTACCAGAAGTTGTATCGCCGGGATGGCTACTCGGGAACCGTTTCTGAGTTTCTGCGCGATCCCTGCCATGGCCTGGAAAAGATTATTCTCTACAACCGCATGTGGCTGGAGCTTGCCAGCAGACGTGGGGATATGATGGTCGTCAGTTATGAGGGTCTGCGTGCAGACACCTCGGGCTTGCTGGCTGAAATTGTTGCGTTCTTTGGCGCTGATGTGAGTTCTGACCGCATTCATCAGGTGGTGGCTGAAAGCACTTTTGAACGCATGCAGGAGAAGGAGAGAGCTGGTGACTACGCGAGTAGCTACGGCAAGATCCTCTCGCCAGCCGATCCGGATCAGCCGGACAGTTACAAAGTGCGCAAGGGTGTGGTGGGAGGCTATGTCCAGGAACTTTCAGAGGCAGATGTCGCCTATTGCAACCAGACCGTGGAGCGACTGAACGGCCTTCCTGGTGCCAGCTGTTGATCATTTGTGGTGACGACCTCTCTCCTGGCGATCCTAGTCACTGTCGGGCCCGTTGAGAGAGCGACATGATCATCAGTGAGCGTCATCGTTTCATCCTGGTGAAAACCCGCAAGACCGCGGGCAGTTCCGTGGAGCTGGCGCTGTCTCCCTATCTGGGGCCGGGCGATCTGGCCACGCCGCTCCGGCCGGAGGAGGAGGAGATGCGCACGGTTGCGACTGGCGTGCGGATTGCCAGGCCGCTCTTTCTCACGCGCTACGGCTATCCCTGGCGGATCAAGACCCACGCGCCTCTCTGGCATGCCCACGATTATCTCGGCCGCCGCCATCGCGGCTACCGGGTGATCAGCCTCTGCCGCAACCCCTGGGACAAGACCGTGTCCCATTTCTTCTGGAGTTGCCGCGAGCAGGGCGTGAAGAACCTGGCGTTTGATCAGCAACGGCGGTTGTTCCGGGAGTATGTGCGCCGCAAGGGTCCCCGCCGCTGGCCCAGCCGCATGTTGGGACGCATTCCGCCCAAGGCCCTCGATGGCAACTACAGCCTCTATCAGGTTGGGGGCCTGCCCCGCGTGGATTTTGTGCTCCGCTTTGAATCCCTCGCCCAGGATCTGCGCGCGCTGGGTGATTGGCTCGGCCTCAGCCCCAGCCCCAGCCTGGAGGGCTTGACCGCCAAGACCGGCGTTCGCCCCCAGAGCAGGCGCCACTGGAGCGAGTTCTATGACGCCAGCACCAGGCAGCTGGTGGAGACCTGGAGCCGGGGGGAGATCAATCTCTATGGTTACGACTTTCACGGCAACCAGCCCGTGCGCGGTGGCCTGCTCTGACGCCACCTGCCTGACGCCCTGATGTTGCAGGCCCCTGCCCGCTGGTACACCCCCCGGCCAACGTTCAGCAGCCGCGCCCTCCAGCTCGCCGGTCTGTTGTACGCCCTGGCCGTGGCCTGGGCACGCCGGCGCGGCGCGGGCCTGCGTCTGCCGGTACCCGTTGTGTCGGTGGGCAACATCACCCTGGGCGGCACGGGCAAGACGCCGCTGGTGATCGGCCTGGCCCGGGAGCTCCAAGCCCGGGGCCAGCGGGTGGCGGTGCTGCTGCGGGGCTACGGCGGCTCCGCCCGCAAGCCCTGCCGTGTGGAGGCCGGCCACGACGCGGCCACCGTGGGCGATGAGGCTCTGGAGTACCGGCAGCAGCTGCCCGAGGCCCAGGTGTGGGTGGGGCGCGACCGGCTGGCCTCAGGCCGGGCCGCCATCGCCGCCGGCGCCAGCCTGCTGCTGCTGGACGACGGGCTGCAGCACTGGCGTCTGGCCCGCGATCTGGACATCACCGTGCTCGATCGAACCCATGGCCTCGGCAATGGCCTGGTGTTTCCGGCGGGCCCGCTGCGGGAGCCCGCCCGTCAGCTGGGCCGCGCCGACCTGCTCGTGCTCACCGGCAGCGGTTCTGGCTCCCCGCCGGCCCTGCCCTGGCCGGCCGCCAAGCCCCGCTTCCTGCTCGGCAGCTGGATTGCCTCTCCCCCCGCCCTCAACGGCCGGCCCCTGCTGGCGTTCTGCGGGATCGGCCTGCCGGCCAAGTTTTTCGCGGCCCTGGAGCAGGCGGGCCTGTGGGTGCTGGAGCGGCGGAGCTTCCCCGACCACCATCCCTATGCTCCCCAGGATCTCCACCGCCTGCAGCAGCGTGCCGCGACGCTCGATGCCACCTTGGTGACCACCGTCAAGGACTGGCAGCGGTTGCCGGCGGCCTGGCAGGCGGGGGTGGTGGCGCTGCCGCTCGTGCTCGACACCCAGGTGCTGGCGGCCATCACCGATGCGGTGGTGCAGCGGCTTGGCCTGCAGCCAAGGGAGGCCAGCGATGGCTGAGTCGGCCCTGCGTGCGCCCCGCATCCTGCTGGTGGCCGGTGAGGCCTCCGGTGACCTGCATGGCGGCCACCTGCTGCAGGCGCTGCGGCGCCGCTGCCCCGCCGCCCGGGTGGTGGGGGTGGGTGGCGCCCAGCTGCAGGCTGCCGGCATGGAGCTGTTGGCGGATGTGAATCAGCTTTCAGCTGCCGGCCTGGTGGAAATCGTGGGCAGCATCCCGCGCCACTGGCGGGTGATGCGCCTGCTCAAGCGGCAGATGGACCGGCACCGCCCCGATGCGGTGGTGCTGGTGGATTACCCCGGCTTCAACCAGTTCGTGGCCCGCGAGGCCCACCGCCGCGGCATTCCGGTGTTTTTCTACATCGCGCCCCAGGTGTGGGCCTGGGGCCGGGGCCGGGCCCGGCGCATGGCTGGCTTCATCGACCGACTGGCGGTGATCTTCCCCTTCGAGGAGGGGATCTTCAACGCCCACGGCCGTCCCTTTGCCCGCTACGTGGGCCATCCCCTGCTGGACGGTCTGCAGGTGAGCGCCAGCCGGGACGAGACCCGCCGCCGCCATGGCTTCTCCGCGCAGCAGCCGCTGCTGGCGCTGATGCCCGGCAGCCGTCGCAGCGAGGTGCGGCTGCTGCTGCCCGACCTGCTGCGGGCCGCGGCTCTGCTCAAGGCCGATGGCTGGCAGGTGGCCCTGCTGCAGGCTCCCACCGTGAATCAGGCCTACCTGGAGCAGGTGGCGGGTGGGCCCCTGCCGGTGCCGCTGATCGCCGGCGACACCTACAACCTGCTGGCGGCCGCCGACGCCGGCCTGATCGCCTCCGGCACCGCCACCCTCGAGGCGGCGCTGCTGGGATGTCCGCCGGTGATCGTGTATCGCTTCTCCTGGTTCACCTACCTGCTGGCCCGCCTGGTGATCGGCAGGCGCACGATGGGCCTGCCCAACGTGGTGCTGGGCCGGGGGCAGTTTCCGGAGCTGGTGCAGCGCGATGTGGCCCCGGAGGCGCTGGTGCGGGCCGTTCGCGGCCTGCAGGCCGGCCGCCCCCAGGTGGAGGCGGCGGTGGCGGAGCTGCGCACCAAGATGGGCAGCCCCGGGGCCTCAGAGCGGGCTGCCGATCTGATGTTGGAGCTGTTGCCATGAACCGGTCGCTGCATCGCCGCTTCCTGGCCTACGGCCGGCGCTATCTGTGGCCGTTGTTCAGCCTGGCCCTGCTGTTCAACCTGCTCTACGGCGCATCCACCGGCCTGGTGCCGCTGGTGATCCGGGCTCTGTTCGACGACATCCTGCCGGCCAATGACCGCAGCCGGCTGTATCTGGCGCCGGTGGCGATCGTGGGCGTGATGGGCCTGCGGGCGGTGAGCCAGTTTCTTGGGGGCTATCTCACCGAGTCGGTGGGGCAGCGCATCACCGCCGACCTGCGCACCGACCTGGCCGCCAAGGTGCTGGAGCTCCCCCAGGCCTACGTGGATCGCCATCCCTCCACGGTGCTGGTGTCGCGGGTGCTCTCCGATGTGACTCTGGTGAAGAGCGGCCTGGTGGATGGTCTGTCCAACCTCGTGCGCGATGGCCTCACCCTGCTGGCGCTGGTGGTGGTGGCCTTCTATCAGGACTGGCTGCTGGCCCTGATCGCCTTCATCCTCTTCCCCCTGGGCGTGTGGCCGGTGCTGCGTTCCGCCAAGAAGGTGCGCCGTCATTCGCGCCAGGGGCAGACCCGCCTGGCCCAGCTGGCGGCCTACCTGCAGGAGGCCCTGCTGGGTTCGCGGGTGGTGAGGATCTTCGGCATGCAGGCCTATGAGCTGGAACGCTTCCAGGTGGAGAACCGCTCGGTGCTGCAGGCGGCCCTGCGCACCACCCGGGCCAAGCTGCTGAACCAGCCGCTGATGGAGCTGATCGGCGCCCTGGGCTTCAGCGCCGTGCTGATCTACGGCGGTGAGGCGGTGATCGATGGCAGCCGCACCGCCGGCAGCTTCTTCGCCTTTCTCACGTCCCTCTATCTCTGCTACGCCCCGTTCAAGGGGCTGGCCAAGTCGAATGCCACCCTGCAGCAGGGCCTCTCGGCGGCCGAGGAGCTGTTCGCCATCCTCGACACCCCAGCCGATCCGGTGGATCCGCCCCGGCCCACTCCCCTGGCGGGCTTCCAGCAGAGCCTGCAGGCCCGCCAGGTGTGTTTCGCCTATGGCGAGGAACCGGTGATCGACCGGCTCGACCTGGATCTGCCCTGCGGCAGCACCGTGGCCCTGGTGGGACCCAGCGGCGGCGGCAAGAGCACGATCATCGATCTGTTCTGCCGCTTCTACGAGCCCCAGGCGGGGGCGATCACCCTCGATGGGGTGGATCTGCGCCAGCTGGCCCTGGCCGATCTGCGGGGCCTGATCTCGGTGGTGGATCAGAACACCGTGCTGTTCAACGACACGGTGGCCAGCAACATCGCCTATGGCCACGCCAGCGCCAGCCCGGAGGCGATCGAGGCGGCGGCCCGAGCCGCCAATGCCCACGGCTTCATCAGCGAGTTGCCCGACGGCTACGCCACCCAGATCGGTGAGAACGGCACCATGCTCTCCGGCGGCCAGCGCCAGCGCATCGCCATCGCCCGCGCCCTGATCAAGAACGCGCCGATCCTGTTTCTTGACGAGGCCACCTCGGCCCTTGATTCGGCTTCTGAGCAGGTGGTGCAGGAGGCGCTCGATCGGTTGATGCAGAACCGCACCACCCTGGTGGTGGCCCACCGGCTCTCCACCGTGGTGAACGCCGACCGGATCTGTGTGATCGAGGCTGGGCGGGTGGTGGAATCCGGCCGCCACGCCGAGCTGCTGGCCCGCGGTGGCCGCTACGCCTTCTTATTTTCGACACAATTCGCCAGCGCCCCGCCGGCAGCCGCGGTATGACAATTAGCCCCGCCCCAGCCCCTGCCGCTGTCCCAGGGTCCTCCACCCCTGCAGCGCCCCGCTTCGCTCGCGACGATTGGGCCAGCGCCTTCCGCAACGTGGGCGTGGAGCTCAGCGATGTGCCGGTGGCCGCGGCCCGGGGCACGATTCCTGAGGCCCTGGTGGGCACGCTCTACCGCAACGGCCCCGGGCGGCTGGAGCGCGGCGGCCAGTGGGTGCACCACCCGTTCGATGGCGACGGCATGATCACCGCCCTGCGCTTCGAGGGCGGCCAGGCGGTGCTGCGCAACCGCTTCGTGCGCACCGTGGGCTGGCAGGCCGAGGAGCGGGCCGGCCGGTTTGTGTATCGCGGCGTGTTCGGCACCCAGAAGCCCGGCGGGCCGCTGGCCAACGCCTTCGATCTGCGGCTCAAGAACATCGCCAACACCCACGTGGTGCGCCTCGGCGACCAGCTCCTGGCTCTGTGGGAGGCGGCTGAGCCCCACGCCCTCGACCCCGACACGCTGGAGACCCGCGGTCTCTCGCGCCTCGATGGACTGCTCAAGCCCGGTGAGGCCTTCAGCGCCCACCCCCGCTTCGATCCCGGCCACCACGGCAGCCCGCGCATGGTGACCTTCGGCGTGAAGGCCGGCCCTACCAGCACGATCCGGCTGATGGAGTTCGCCACGGCCGACTGCCCCGCCAGCGGCGTGAAGGCGGGCGAGCTGCTGGCCGAGCGGCGTGACAGCTTCAAGGGCTTCGCCTTCCTGCACGATTTCGCCATCACCGCCAACTGGGCGGTGTTCTTGCAGAACGCCGTGGCCTTCAACCCTCTGCCCTTTGTGCTGGGGCAGAAGGGTGCCGCTCAGTGCCTGGCCAGCA
>JBIIXY010000153.1:0-4271 GCA_044347105.1 Prochlorococcaceae cyanobacterium | reverse complement strand
CTGCTGTTCCTGTTCTTCATCGAAAGCCGCCACCAGGAGCTGGGCTATGCGCCGATGGGCAACGACGTGTTCCGGCTCGGCTACAGCCTCGAAAGCCTGCGCGATCTCGACACGGCCGAACTGGCCAGCGAGGAAGACCGTGAGGGCACCTACATCAGCGAATCGCTGGATCGGCTGTTCCAGATGATCTGGGAGGGGTTCCCGAAGCAGGGCGACCAGGAGGCGGTGCAACCGCAGCTGGAGGGGGAGAAGGCCGAGTTCGACACCTTCCGGATCGTGCCGCTGCGCTCCCACCTCTTCGACCCCGAGCGGCTGCCGATCCTCAACGGCCTGCTGAAAGACGAGAAGGGCCGCCCGCGCTGGCCCAAGGTGCGCTTCCGCAACCAGGTGCTGCGCCAGGTGATCGAGCTGATGTCGCTCACCCGCGAGGGCAAGGGCAAAAGGCGCGGCCGGGTGAGCTATGGGCAGCTGGGCATCAACCAGCTGGGGGCGGTGTATGAGGCGCTGCTGAGCTTCACCGGCTTCTTCGTGGAGGAGGAGAAGGGGCTCTATGAGGTGCAGCCCGCCCCGAAGAAGGCCAAAGCCACCGCCAGCGATGACGACGACGAGGAGGCCGAAGACAGCGGCGACGAAGACGACGACACCACCAAGGCCACCGGCCAGCAGCACGACGAGCTGGAGGTGGGCCACTTCGTGAGCGCCGAGCAGCTCAAGGCCTACAAGGCCGAGGAGATCGTGCCTGATCCGGCCACCGGCAAACCGAAGCACTACGAGCGCGGCAGCTTCATCTATCGCCTGGCCGGCCGCAACCGGCAGAAGAGCGCCAGCTACTACACGCCGGAGGTGCTCACCAGCTGCCAGATCAAGTACACGCTCAAGGAGGCTCTGGTGGGCAAGAGCGCCGCCGACATCTTGCAGTTGAAGCTGCTGGAGATGGCGATGGGTTCGGCCGCCTATCTCAACGAGTTGGTGAACCAGCTGGCCCAGGCCTACCTGGAGCGGCGCCAGCAGGAAACGGGCAAGAGCATCCCTCATGAGCGCTACGCCACCGAACTGCAGAAGGTGAAGATGCGCCTGGCCGATCAGAACGTGTTCGGCGTGGACCTCAACCCGGTGGCGGTGGAGCTGGCGGAGGTGAGCCTGTGGCTCAACAGCATCTATGCGCCGGAACAGGGCCGGGCCTTCGTGCCCTGGTTCAGCCAGCAGCTGCAGTGCGGCAACTCACTGATCGGCGCCCGGCGGCAGATCTATCGCGTGAGCCAGCTGCCCACCGGCACGGGCCGCAAGGCCAAACCCACCCGCCTCTGGCATGAGCACGCCCCGGAGGAGCTGGCCTGGGATGCGCCGCTGCCGAACGACGCGATCTTCCATTTCCTGCTGCCCGATCCAGGCATGGCGGCCTACGCCGACAAGGTGATCAAGGAACTGGAGCCCGAAGCGATCGAGCGCTGCAAGCGCTGGAACAAGGCGTTTGTGGGCGAAGCCTTCACGGAAGCCCAGATCGCCCATCTGCTGCGGCTCAGCCGCCTGGCGGACTCGCTCTGGCAGGAGTGGGCCCAGCAACAGAGCCAGCTGCGCCAGCGCACCACCGATCCCTTGCCGGTGTGGGAAGACCCATCAGGCGCTGCGGCGGGCGACTGGACGCCGCTGAAGCTCAAAGACCGCATCCAGGAGCAGGAGGTGCTGGGCCACGGCGTGGCCAACACCAATGCCCGCCTGCGGCTCAAGTGGGCGATGGACTACTGGTGTGCCCTGTGGTTCTGGCCGATCCGCCAGGCCGACATGCTGCCGA
Organism: Prochlorococcaceae cyanobacterium; assembly: GCA_044347105.1. Taxonomy (GTDB): domain Bacteria; phylum Cyanobacteriota; class Cyanobacteriia; order PCC-6307; family Cyanobiaceae; genus NIES-981. The sequence continues at coordinate 2,479 of JBIIXY010000153.1, read as the reverse complement.
GCCGCGACACCTGGCTGGTGGAGCTGAGCATGATCCTGGGCGACCTCGAGCAGGGCGTGACGCCCGAGATGGGCCAGGGAAACCTGTTTGCCGACACCCAACCCCGGCAGCTGGCGGTGGATTTCTCCGACCGCCACGGCTTTGTGGATGTGGTGAAGCTCAAGGCCGAGTTCGAGCGGCTGCGCCAGGTGGAAGCGGTGGCAAACCGCATTCGGCCGCTGCACTGGGATCTGGAATTCGCCGATCTGCTCAAGGCCGGCGGCTTTGATCTGATCGTGGGCAACCCGCCCTGGCTGAAGGTGGAGTGGGAAGAAAAGGGCGTGATCGGCGACGCCGACCCGATGGTGCTGATCCGCAAGGTGAGCGCCAGCGAGCTGGCGAAGCGGCGCAGCGAGGCCTTCAGCCAACATCCCAACCTGCTGGCGGCCTATCTCGAGGAATTCGAGGCTCAGAACGGCAGTCAGGCGTTTCTGAATGCGGTGCAGAACTATCCGCTGTTAGTAGGGAGCAAGGCCAATCTGTTCAAATGCTTCCTGCCGCAGGCCTGGCGGATCGCGTCTGCACAGGGAGTTCAGGGATTCCTGCATCCGGAGGGGGTGTACGACGACCCGAACGGTGGAAAGCTAAGGGAAGCTCTTTATGAGCGGCTGAGAAATCACTTCCAGTTTGAGAACCAGTTATCGGTGTTTGCGGAAGTTCACCACAACACCAAATTCAGCATCAATAACTATGGATCACCGCGTCATCCGAGCTTCATTCATCTGGCGAATCTCTTTCATGCCAAAACGATTAGTGAGTCATTCAGTCACGACGGAAGTGGCCCTCTCGGCGGCATCAAGAACGACGCTAATCAATGGAATGTTGAAGGGCACCGTCAGCGTCTGATTCCGGTTGGCGAGCAGAGCCTGTCGCTATTTGCCCAGCTCTACGACGAACCCGGTACACCTGCCCGCCAGGCCCGTTTGCCAGCACTCCATTCTCAGCAACTGCAGAGCGTGCTGGAGAAGTTTGCGGCGGCACCGAAGCGCTTGGGTGATCTGCCGGCAGATGAGATCTACACCACGCAGCACTGGAACGAAACGATTGCTCAGCAAGACGGCACGATCCGACGCGACACCAGCTTTCCGACAGATCCCACCGAGCTGGTGCTGTCAGGCCCCCACTTCTATGTTGGCCGCCCTTTCAACAAGACACCACGTTCGGTTTGCACACTGAATAGCCATTACGACTGCCTCGATCTCACCACCATGCCAGACGACTACCTGCCCCGCACCAACTACCGGCCGGATGTGCCGCCCTCCGAATACTGGGCTCGCACGCCGCGGGTACCTTGGGGAGAGAAAAAGGCGGTGACAGAATTCTATCGCTTAGCTGCTCGTGGGATGTTGCCGCCCGCAAACGAAAGAACACTCATACCTACGATTATTCATCACGGCATAGGGCATGTAAACGGAGTCCAGTCGACATGCTTCCTCGATAGCCACGTGCTGCTGAGCCATTCAGCATTCTCATTTAGTATTTTGGCTGACTACTTTATCAAGTCTACTGGTCGGACTAACCTTCACTACATTTGGCAAAGATTTCCTCTTATCCCCAGGCTTTCTACCGTTGAGGTCCGCACCCTCGCACTGAACTGCCTCACCACCTACTACGCCGAGCTCTGGAGCGAGTGCTGGGACGACAGCTTCCAACAGCAACGCTGGGCCAAAGACGATCCACGCCTGCCCAGCAGCTTCTTCAGCAACCTCACCCCCACCTGGCAGCGCGATTGCGCCCTGCGCACCGATTACGCCCGCCGCCAGGCCCTGGTGGAGATCGATGTGCTGGTGGCCCAGGCCCTGGGGCTCACCCTCGATGAATTGATCACCATCTACCGCGTGCAGTTCCCGGTGATGCAGCAATACGATCGCGATACTTGGTACGACCAGAACGGCCGTATCGTCTTCACCGCCAGCAAGGGTCTCACCGGCGTCGGCTTCCCACGCAAGGGCTCAGGCCGTGGCGCCAACAAGACCACCGGCTGGGAGGACATACAGGACATGACTTCCGGCAGCGTCAGCCGCACGATCCTGGATGACACGCTGCCCGGCGGGCCGGTGGAGCGGACGATCACCTATGAGGCGCCGTGGACGCTGTGTGATCGGGTGAAGGATTATCGTTTTGCTTGGGAGTTCTTTGTGAAGTAACGCCCCAGATCAGAAGCGGGGAGGGCAGCATCGCCTTGACAGGCAGCCCCTGCTCCCGCCTTCTGCATCTGGATGTTGGAAGGCGGGAGCAGCCTATCCTTCCATTCACATCAGCTATTGTAGATAAGCGCATCAATTAAATCATGGAAAGGATGTCCTCTTCTATTTCCGCCTCGACTCTTATGCGATCATGCGCATTGACAATCAACTGCTTAGCCTCTTCATGCAGAGATTTTTTTCCTTCGCTGAGCCTAGAATCAGAATTAAACAACTTTGTCACGCTGGCTGGCAAT
>JBIIXY010000063.1:0-13541 GCA_044347105.1 Prochlorococcaceae cyanobacterium | reverse complement strand
TGAAGGTGCCGTCGGGGTAGCCGGCCACGCAGCCGTAGCGCTCCACCAGGTTGGAGAGGGCCTGGTAGGCCCAGTCGGTGGGGCGCACGTCGGAGAACTGGGACACGCTGGTGACCTGGTTCTGGGCTTCCCAGGCGCCGCTCCAGGCAGCCCGACGGTCGATGTCCTGCTGCTCCATGTAGTCGTTGATGGCCTCGCGGCCATTCAGCGACGCCAGTTCAGCAGCTGCGATTGCCTCAGGTGCAACCAGGCTGCCGCCGATCACGCCAATCGCGGCAGGCGCGAGAACGGCTCGCTTGAGGAGGTTCATGGGTATTTCGTGAAAAGCGGGTGGCCTTGATGGCTACGGGAAGCACAGTCCCACATCTCTCCATAAGCTCGCACCTACTGGAGGGATGGTGTTAGGATCTCAGGACATGCCTGCAGCGGGCGGCGCCACCTTTTCCGATGCCCCAATCCCTTCCGTTGGTTCGTGCGCTCAGGGGAAAGCCCAGCCTGTTTGACGCGATTGCAGCGAATCTTGTTCTGGTTTTGGTTGGCCTGGCTGAACCGGTCTTCAGCGAAGGCGGTGTTCCTGCCCTGTATCCCACTCGGGCGGCAGCTGAGAAGGCGGCCAAGCTCCATTTCAATTGCATCGGCGCCCACAAGATGGGCGATCAGTGGATGCCCTGCGCCAAGCATGGTCAAGCAGAAAGCTCCCAGCAAGGCGGCCACCAGCATTAATCATTAACATGGGTCAATGCGGAGATAAACCCAAGCTGTTCGCGATCGGCATTGCACCGCTTGGGATCATCTCAATCGGCATCGTGCCCATGGGCGTGGTGAGCATTGGCGTGGTGCCGATGGGTGTGGTGAGCATCGGTGCAGTTGGGATGGGCGTGATGAATGCCTGCGTGGTGGGAATGGGGATCCTGGTGGCGGGTGTGAATGTCATGGGTGTCTGGTGGGTTGGTATGGATGGAATGGGACCCAAGCGCCTGGGTGCTGCTGCCAGTGCCATTCATCATCACCACCACCAACACCAGGCCAGCAGTCTTCAAAACATCCATGCATACCCCAGCAAGGAGGTTGCTATAGAGAAGGCAAAGCAACTGGGCTGCAAGGGAGCGCATGCCATGGGCTCAATGTGGATGCCCTGTGCAGCACATCCCGTGGGGAAGAATCCCTGAGGCCTTCAAACTCTTAGTCCGCTTTGCTCTTTCCAGCGATTGATCATGAGTCGCTGCACCGCCCCCCAACCATCTGGCGATGCGTCAGAATTGAAATCGTGACCAGATTCGTCGGCGTGGGACTGGTCCCTTCGCCGCGCTCACCGGCTTCCTCGGCACCGGCAAGACCACCCTGCTCAACTACATCCTCTGCAACTAGCAGGGGGCTGCGCGGTACTTTGCTGGTCAATGAGTTCGGTGAAATGGGCATCGACAACGATCTCGTTGTGGCCACCCGTGATCAGATGTTGGGGCTCAGCAACGGCTGCATCTGCTGCTCGATCAACGGGAGGCTGCAGGAGTCCACTGCCACAGTGGTGCTGGCCGTTAGCGCCATTTTGGCTCGGTCTTGGGCCAACCGGAAATAAAATATGGGCTAATGATCCATAATTAATCCTAGACGCGTCGATGCCGAAGACGTTCGGCTGATCCATCGCATGGTTCTGCATGCGGCGGTGCCGGGATGGCTCCACACCCCAGTTCAACTCTGTTCGATCCAAGGCCCGTTCCCGGCCGCAGCGCAGTGCCTAACGGCATTGGTTGTGATTTTGGCTGCCCTTGGAACGGGCTGCTGCCTACTCGATAAGGCCCGGCCACCAACCGGCCGCCGGGCCGGAGCCCAAAGGGCTCAGCAGACCGAGATGGTGCAACCGGGAGTGCCCTGCAGCTTGCGGGCAAAGGCGAACGCCTTCTCAGCGGGGATCAGCCGCATCTTCTTGACGGGCTTGCCGCGGCGGCCAAAAAACTCGACCTGCCGAGGGGCGGTGCCGAGCTTCCTGACGCCGGGCGGATAGCGGTGAACCACAAGCAGGCGGACTTCGCAGACGGGGCCTTGGGGCATGGCCATGGCTGGGGTGGAGCGGAGAATACCGACCACACGCCCCGCAGGTGAGCACTGGCCCTGCTATGGATCCGTGCTGAACACCCACCGCGCCCGAGGGCAGAACTGCTCCACCTCCCCACCCTGGGATCGAGGAGTGCCCAGCGGCTCTGTCAAATCTGATGCGGCCTGCCGAGCTGCGGCGCCCTGGCTGCCCGCTCTGCAGCCCCCCGGCCAGCGTTGATCTGTGGCCTTGGCATAGGTCCCGGCCTGGTTGGTGGCAAGGGCTGTCCCTTTTGACGGCCCTTTACTGCGGCTGTCAGATCCATTGGCCGGAGCTGCGGAGCCCGAGCAGGCGCGAGAGGCGGAGCGGTGCAGGCCAAAAAGGCCGCCAAACCTGCGGCGACCCGAACCAGCACACCTGAAGAGGGCCCGATGGCCCCCGCCGGATCAGACGACCGGCATGGCCCCACTGCACTGCAGCCCGCCGGGGCGCAACGCGGCTTCTGCCTCCACCTGCTGGCGGTAGCTCAGCTGGGCTTCTGCCTCCAGGGCGCTATCGATCTCATCGACCCGCGCCAGACACTGCTGGATCGCCGGCAGTACCTCTTCCTCCAGGCGTGAGATCTCCTCTTCTCCATAGGGCCGATCGATCCAGGTGCGCCGCAGCGGCCGGCCGGCATGACCCCTGAGGATGGATTCGATGGCCTTGCCGCATGACTCCAGCAGCAGGAATGGATCCTCCTCCGGCCGGCAGAACGGTGAGGCAGAAGCAGAGATCGTGGCTATGGTGATCGGCGCCAGGAGTGGCGCAGCGACAGGACCGATCCCAGCGGAGGCGCGGCCGCAGGACGGGCCTCAGACTGGAGAGGCCCGGAGCAAGCCCTCAACGCGGAACCAGATGCCTGCGCCCATCCGGCTCCTGGCTTCCTCTGGTCAGAGGTGCCAACCTGGATGGATCAGTCCTCCAGGTGGAGAGCGCCGGTGGGAATCGCGATTCACCTCAGCGACCAGCAGGCCCAGGCCCTGAGCGAAACCGCTCGCCGTCTCCAGGTGAGCGAGGCCGATCTGGCTGCTGCCGCGGTGCGGGATCTGGTGTCGCGTCATTCGGCTGACGTCCAGAGCGCTGCGGATCGAGTCCTCCAGAAGAACCAGGAGCTCTACCGCCGGCTGGCCTGAGCAAATAGCCACCGGTCGATAGCATTGCTATCAACAGCGGGATGACGGGATGGCTGACCTGTTGGTGCGGGGCGTCGATGATGCTCTTGTGCAAGCCCTCAAGAAGCGGGCTGGGGCCCATGGCCGCAGCCAGGAAGCCGAGCTGCGGGCCATCCTGTCCGCAGCACTGCTGAGCCCACCACGGCGCAGCCTGGCCGACCTGTTGGCGTCCATGCCGGATGTGGGCGTGGACGCTGATTTCCAGCGCCAGGACGAGCCTGCAGCGGCAGCTGATGTTTTTGATTGACACCAACGTGATCAGCGAGGCGCGTAAAGGCCGCCGCGCCGATCCAGGTGTGCGGAGCTTCTGGGCGGCCGCCGCCCGAAACGACACCCCGCTCTTTCTGGCCGCAGTCACCATCGGTGAGCTGCGCCGCGGCGTGGAGTTGATCCGTCACCGGGGGGACCATCCGCAGGCCCAGCTGCTTGAGCAGTGGCTCGATGATGTGCTGCAGACCTACGGCGATCGGGTGCTCGATCTCGATGGCGATGCAGCCCAGCTCTGGGGGCGGCTGCGGGTGCCCAATCCCTATAACGCCATCGACAAGCAGATCGCCGCCATCGCCCTGCTGCATGACCTCACCGTAGTGACGCGCAACACCGGTGACTTCGCCGACTGCGGGGTGCGGCTGCTCAATCCGTTTCAGGCGGCCTGATGGCCGTTCACCCCTCAGCGGTCCATGCGCGTCAGCGCTGCCCCGCCCAGCAGCGCCAGCAGCAGGTTGAGGGTGGAATCAAAGCCGCCCTGCAGCTGCTCCAATGTGCCGGGGCAGATCTGCCCGATCGATCGCCCCTCCAGCGCCCGCTGACCGCAGACCCCAGCAGCGAGGGAATAGATCAGCAGCTGGGTGCCGATCACCACCGCCAGGATCTTGAACACAAACCGCTCACGATCGAACGGTGGCTTGGGCGGCCGGGGTGCTGGGTTGGCTTGCATCGCTCCTCCTCCCTGGCGATCAGGCCCCAGAGGGGGGCAGCTGCAGCGCGCCGCTCTGAACCAGTCCCCAGATCCGATCGGCTTCTGCCTGGCGCCGCTCGGTGTGGGGTGTGTCGGGCCTGAAATAGCCCTCGGCTGCTGCAGCTGAGCCGGTCCAGTAGGCCGCTGCCGCTGCTGGATCCATGGCGTGGGGCCGGTCCTCGAACACCCGGGTCCAGCCGATCGACGAGCCCTGGGGCGGATCGTGCAGGCCGGCGTATTCCTCGGCGAAGTACTGCTCCTGCCAGCTGTTGCTGTTGGGGGCGATCCCACCGGCGATGGCCTGCTCCCGGGCCCGGTCGTAGGCGGTGCGGCGGACGCCCGTGTACTGCATGGCACCGCGGCCGGCACCACTGCCGGCCTCTACGACATCGAGGTTCTCGAGCTCCGGCTCGCCGGTTTCGACCACCATGCAGCCGAGAAAGCCGCAAGCCTCCTGGGCCGTGAGGGGCTCGATCACCCCCAGGGTGGCCTCAGTGACGGCGCTGCTGCAGAAGAAGTCCAGCCAGTGCTGCAGGTTGGCGTGGGCCAGGGATGGCTCCCCAGAGGTGCATCCCCCCAGGGCCTGGCCCGACGTCACTTTTTTTCCTGGAACACCCCCACATAAACCGTGCCCTGCCGGTAGAGGGGCAGCACCTTGTCGCGCAGATCAGCGTTGTGCAGGCGCACGCAACCGAGGGTGGGGTGCAGGCTGAACCGCCGCCGTGGAGCATGATCCCGGCCCGGCCATGGGCCACCTCCTGACCCTCGAGTTCCTCCATATCGAAGGAGTACCAGCCGTAGCCCATGGCGGTGTCGGAGCAGGGCGGGTTGGGGTTCTGCTCGTAGTCGGCGTAGAGCTGGCCGAGCTTGTAGAGGCCTGGCGGGGTGTCGGTGTTGGTGCGTGTCCAGTCGGTGTCGGCGCCCTGGCCCCGGGCCAGGCAGGGGATCTTCCACAGGAAGGCCCCGGCGTGGTCGTAGGCCTCCATGTCCTCGTCGCAGTCGTTCACCAGCAGGTAGGTGTCGCCCGGTTGGACCGGTGCCGGCTTCTGCGGGCCAGCCATGCCGGCCTCCTCTGAACCGCGGGAATCGAGGCCACCGGAGGGGACCGGCGGCTGGGGTGGCTGCTCACTGAAGGTGACGGCCCACGGGGCCTGTTCATCGAGGATCTCTGCGCCCTTGTCGCTGCTGCTGATGGCGGCATGCAGCTCAAGAACGCCACGCTGCTGCTGGGGCTGGCCTTTGTAGAAGCGGAAGCGATCGGCGAACCGCTCGGCGCTCATCGGGGTGGTCATGGGATGGGGTGCTGACCATCCCCATTGCCAGCAGGCGCCTGCGATCAGCCCACGCCTCAGCGCAGGCTGCCGATCACCCTCTCCAGCACCTGCTGGCACTCCAGCTGCAATGCCGGAGGCAACACGCCAATGCGCCGTTTTACCAGGGGCATCGCCAGGGTGGTCATCCGGCTGAGCCGCAGCCGTGCGCTCACCTTCAGGCCCGTGGCGGCGAAGTCCGGATGTTCTGCCGGGATATCGAGCTCATCGCCACCGGCGGGCCCACTGACGTTGGAGCTGATGAAGGCCAGCAGCACATCTCCATGGCGCTCACTGGTGGTGATCACCAATGCCGGTCTGGGCTTGGTGGCTGGCCCATCAGTGAACGGGAACGCCACCAGCACGATCTCGTAGCGCTGCAGCATCAGCTGGCACTGATCGCTTCTCCATCGGAGAAGCTGTAGAGATCGGGCTCGGACGCCAGGTCATCAAAGGCCCCACCGGCCATGGCCATCTGGGCCAGGGTGCCGGTGCTCAGCTCGCTGCTGTCCTGCTCAAGCTGCCGGAGCAGCCATTGGCGATCCTCTGCCGGCAGGCTGCGGATCACCTCCAGCAGGTTCTCAGTGAGCTGCGGATTGGTCATCCGCTCAGGCTATGGCCAGCAACGCAACGATGACAGCTGCGTGCTCAGAGCACGATCACCCGGGCCGCTGAACCCCAGATCAGCTGCTGATTGTGCGCCAACAGCAGGGCCTGCTCCCGCGGCAGCCAGTGGGGATCAGCGCTGATGTGCCCCTCCCCATCGAGGAACAAACGCCGCGGCTGTGTGCTGCCCTTGGCGGTGAGCCGGAAGGAGATGAGGCGGATCGGGCAGGCCGGGGCAACGGGTGTGGTGGCCATGGCGGTGTGGCAGGCAGGACTCGACCACCGCGCCCCGCAGCGGTCTCGCCGCCTGGGGCGAGCAGCTGAGGGGCACCCTGCGGAGCGCCTGCTCGCCCGCCGCCAGCGCTGCCACGCATGGTGGATGGGGCCAGACCAGGGCGGAAGGGTTCAGCGCTCCGCGTTGGCCTGGGGGCGGATCTCCACCCAGGGTTCACCGCTGCGCAGCAGCTCCAGGGCCTGCTCAAGGGTGGCGGCGAGCACCTGCTGGAGCGCCGCATTGCTGCTGTTCCCCAGCCGCAGCCAGATCACCTGGGGAGGAGGGCCCTGCTCATCCAGCAGGCGAATGAAGTCCCGGTCCTTGGTCATGACCACCGCATCAGCCGCCCGGGCCTGCCGGAAGATCTCCGGATCACTGGCATCCCGCAGGCCGATCTCCCGCACAGGGACGGCTTCCACTCCCCATGGCTGCTCACCAATCCAGCGGGCAAGGGCTGGCGGCAGCTGGGCATCCAGCCACAGTGTCATCCCATCAGCACCGGATGGTCGATCTCTCGGGCTGCGTAATCCAGTGCTGCGCTGAGGTCTTCCGGTTCCAGATCCGGATAGTCCGCCAGGATCTGCTCGCTGCTCAGCCCCGCGGCATAGAGCTCCAGAACATCCCGCACCCGGATGCGCATGCCGCGGATGCAGGGCTTACCGCCGCACTGCTCCGGGTTGTGGGTGATGCGGGAGGGCGCCATGGAATCAGGCTAAGCGGCACCATCGGCAACCGATCAGACCACCAGCCGGCGCTCCGGCCCGGACCTGGCAACAGGAGCTGTTGTCACTGGGGCGAGGCCCCTGGAGCGTGCCCTTGGGCCTGACCTTGATCGAGGCGCAGAAATACGCCCGCCGTGCTGAACAGCTGGCGGTGCTCAAGACCTTCGCGGAGGGGGAGCTGCTGCGCCGCCTGCCGTTCCGCAACCTGGTGGGCGGCTCGCTGAGCTTCCCGGCGGAAACCAAACTCCCCCGCGTCGGCTTCCGGGCCGTCAACGAGGGCTACCGCCAGAGCTACGGGGTGATCAACTCCGATTCGGAGTTCGTGCACCTGTTCGGCGGCGACCTGGATGTGGACCGCTCGATCGTGGACCTGCAGGGCCCCGAGGCCCGTGCCGCCCAGACCGTGATGAAGGTGCGCTCGATGCGCCTGACGCTGGAAGCCGCGATCATCAACGGCGACGACACCTTTGATCCGCGGGCCTTCAACGGGCTGAGCAAACGCCTGGTGCCGGGCGAGGACCAGACGATCGACAACGGCGGCAGCACCTTGAACCTGCTAGCCTTGGAAGCCCTCACCGACAGCGTGATCGGCTACGGCGGCGACAAGGTGCTGATCGCCAGCAAGGCCGCCCGCCGCCAGATCAGCACCGCCTCCCGCCAGGCCGGCGGCGACCTCTATGAGGTGATCGATGGCCGGCACTTCTTCGAGGGGGTGGAGATCCTGCTGGTGGAGGAGGACGCCGAGGGCAACGCGGTGCTCGGTTACGACGAACCGGGAGACACCACCTCGATCTACTGCTGCGTCCTGGGTGACGCGGCGGTGTGCGGGCTGCAGGGCCCGTTCGAGGGCCGCTACGGCATCTCGGTGCGGGATTTCGGGGAGGTGCATGACGCCCCGGTGTTCCGCACGCGGGTGGATTGGTACGTGGGCTTTGCGGTGTGCAACCGCAAGGCAGCAGCCCGCTTGTTCAACGTCGCCCCCATGCCGCTGGTGGTTTGAGCCGCCGGCCCCAACCCAGGAAAACTGCCCAGACCCATTCATCCCTTTCGCACAGGAGTCTCCTGATGACCTCTCAAGCCACCCGGCTGCTCGATGCACAAACGGTGCTCGTCGGCTGGATCAACCACTCGGCCACCGACTGCTACGAGCACATCCGCAGCAGCGGCGATGTGGTGAACCTCGGCACTGACCTCGATGCCTGCTCCTCCTTTGTGCTGGTGGCTTCCCACCCCGGCCACAGCGAGGCGGTGACCGTGACCATCGAGCTCGCTCCCCTGCTGCATGACGGCACTGCCGGCAGCTGGATCACCGCCGCCGCCGTGGCCATCCCCGCTGCTGGCGGCAAGGTGGAGGCGATCATCAGCGGCGCTGCCCTGCTGATCAACCCGAACGACAGCGAGCTGATCACCCCGCCCTGTCTGCGGCTGGCGCGGGCAACGGTGTTGCCGGCCACGCCGGTGGGGATGACCGTGGCGCTGACCACCAACCAGGGGCTGTGAGCTGATCGCCATGGATAAGAATCTCGACACCCTCACCACAGCAGCAGCCGGAGCTGAGGCCCTGCCGCTGGAGCTGCTGCAGCCCCTCGACAGCAGCAACCCCGTATCGAGCCCCGTGCGCCTCTCCGGCCCGGAGCAGCGGCTCACCGTCACCCCCGATCCAGGCGTGACCGGCACCGACAGCGCCTGGCTGCCGCCCAGCTGATGCGCCGGATGGCGATCCGCCAACCGATGGTGCCGTGGTGCTGCCTGAGCCGCTGATCGCTGTCGATCCGGACGTGGCACCCCAGACCAAACCGGCACCTGCTCCTGCTCCCTCCCCAGGCAATGCGCCTACAAGCAACAGCGACACCACAGGCGGTGAGGGCAGCACCGCCACAACCGATGCACCCACCGGTGCCGATAGCGGCGAGGCCCTGCTGGCGTCTGAGGCCACCGACTTCCAGGGCATGACCAAGGCCCAGATCGTGGAGTTCTGCTCCAGCGTCTACGGCGTGGAGCTCGATGGCAGCCAGACCAAGGCGGAGCTGATCGAGCAGGCCACGGCGCTGGAGAACCAGGCTGCAAGCGACACCTCTGCAGCGGAGCTCGCTGCCCTTGAGCTGGGTGATGGGTTGCTCTGATCGCGATGCACGTTGCCCCCAGCCGGCGCATCCCCGGCTGGGGCCTGCTTCCGCCCGCTGGCATGGCAACAGCGGTTGAGCCCGCCTCCTTGCCATGCCGCTCCAGCCCTCCCTGCCCTCCGCCCGCCAGCTCCCCTGCCGCTCCGCTGAACGGCCAGGGGGCGTGATCATGCTCGGCAGCGCCCAGTGGGGCTGTCCCGACACCGATCCGCCTGTCTTTCAGGGGTTCCCGCAGCACAGCACCCGGATCGAGGCCGCCGGTGAGTTGCCCCTGCTGCCAGACACCACCAACAGCTGGGTCGGTGGGGTGCTGGCCCCCAACGGTCGGGTGTACATGGTGCCCAACAGCCACACCAGCGTGCTGATCTATGCCCCCCGCACGGGCCGGGTGGACCTCAGCAGCCTGAGCGGCCTGGGGGAGCAGCCCTACAAGTGGAGCGGTGCGGTGGTGGCCGCCAACGGCCGCATCTATTGCCCGCCGGATCAGGCCGGCACGGTGCTGGTGATCGATCCAGAGCGCAACACCACCCATCAGCTGCCGGTGGCGGCCGCGGGCCGCTGGGCCGGGGCCGTGCTGGGAGTTGACGGCCTCATCTATGGCATCCCCCAGCAGGGCGACCCGCAGAGCACGCCCGCCTTTGAGGCATCGGTGCTGGTGATCGATCCGCACACCGAGACGGTGAGCACGATCCGGGCAGGACTGGTGGCAGCGGATGACGGCTGGTACGGCGGGGTGCTGGCGGCCAATGGCCGGATCTACGGCATCCCCTTTGCCAGCAACGACGTGCTGGTGATCGACCCTGGGACCGATCAGGTCAGCACCTTTCCCGCCGGCACCACCGGCTCGCTATTGAAGTGGTGGGGCGGGGTGCTCACACCTGGAGGAGAGGTGATCGGCGTGCCGTTCCGCCAGGACGGCATCCTGGCGATTCGCACCGGGCTGCCGCAGCTGCCGGGTTGAATGCTGGCGCCCCAGTTCAACAAGTTCTGAACCGGCCGCCAACCACTGCAATGAACCAGCTGGGACGGCAGCGGCACCGGCACCGCTCCAGCTGGACATTGCAACCAGGGATGAAGAGAGAGTCATCACCCAGTGAAAGCCGATGCCTCCAGCGCAGAGCTCAAGCCAATCTGCCAATGAAGGAGCCTGGCTTTTCACAAGGCTCCCTTGGGACGGAATTCTTTATCCATGGAAGACATGCAACAATCAGCAAGCCAGAGTCGGGATGAGGCATGGAGTCAGATCGGAGAAGCATGTCCGTTATTCCTGTATTTTCGATTGACAACGGCAGGGCGCTCAAAGTCCTAGAGGACGATCTCGTGGCGGCTTTGTATGTACAGCGCTCCTTGGAGGAGCGTCTTTTGTCCTACGAACCCCAGGCCAGTGCCCCGTCCGAGCTCCGAAAGCAATATGCGAAAAGCAAGGTAAATGTGCAGGAGATAGAGCTGAAGATCAGGCGCATCCGCCATTCCTTCTGAAGACGGGCGGCTTGACGTCAAAGCGGTTGCAGGACTGGCAGGCCATCAATAGCTTTGACTCAACAAGTTCACCAATGGCACATCCATCTAGTCAGTGATTCATGTCGCGGTAGTCCATAGGTCAGCCTAGCTGCAAGTCCTTACAGAAGCCCGCGCGGACCTCCTGATTCATGATGCCTCCTGTCTGATACGCTGAGCATGTCTATTGGTAATCCAATGGGCATTAATCCAGGCACAAGTCGCGGCTTGCTGCTTAGGGAAGCTCTGAGCAACAAGCCCGTATAGAGCGGCTTGAGCGTCAATTTGCTTGTAGTGAACACTCTCAGAGCAGATCAAGCATCATTCGGCCAGATCTCGCCACCTTTCGGCAGAAATCTCGTCCAATTCAGGGCAATATTGCCCCAGGTAGGTACACGTCTCCCATATTCACGTCTTGCATAGCAACAGATGACGAGCCATGAACAGGTTTGCGAGGGATGCCAGCACGTTCACCTTGCAGCCATTCTTGAGCATGCCTCGCAAGCGTGTCTTCTGAAAGCCGAATTGGCGCTTGATCACGCGGAATGGGTGCTCACCTTTGGCGCGGATGTGAGCCTTGGCGGTCTCGATCAGATCATCCAGCCGCCCTTCCGGCGTATCGGGTAGAGCACGCCGCTTCCCCGGCCGCATTGCGACGCGGAAGCCGATGGCCTTGCCTTTCATCTCTTCTCGCTTCTCAATCCCCTGGTAGCCGGAATCGGCGTAGACAACCGTCTCCTCACCGTGCAGTAGCTCTGCGGCCGGGGTCAGGTCATGCACGTTGGCAGAGGTCGTTTCGATTGAGTGGATCAGGCCGTTGTCCTTGTCCACACCGATGTAGACCTTCATCCCGAAATACCACTGGTTCCCCTTCTTGGTCTGGTGCATCTCGGGATCTCTCTCGCCCTTCTTATTCTTGGTGGAGCTGGGCGCTGCGATCAAAGTGGCGTCGATGATCGTGCCCTGCTTCATGGCCATGCCGTTGGCCTTGAGGTGAGCTTTCACCGTCTCAAAGATCTGCTTGCCGAGATCGTGCTTCTCCAGGGAACCTCGAATAATCTCCGTCCACCTGTAGGCAACACGGACAAAAAGCGTGCATCATCTGATTCTGCATTAAGCAGGAAGCAGGAATTCGGATTCGAGCGCTAATCGTTGATCTGTTTCCTTGTCTCTTCAGGCAGCCGCCATTGTCGCGCCAGTGCAGTGTTGATACCGGAGGAAATTGTAGGTCAGATTTCTGAGTCCCCACCATGCCTTGTTTCTGGCCAACCCAATCCGCCTAGTCAGTTTTCCGCGCATGCAGGTTGTGATCCCGCCAAACACGTGTTCAACTCGGGCTCTTACCTTTGAGCGCAGCTTATTCCGCTCTTTGGCCTCCGCGCTGAGTGGATGATTCCTCGTTCCCTTTTCGTGGATGTAGCTATCATATCCAGCCAATTCCAGCATCTCCTCAAACATTGTTCCTGTATAGCCTGAATCCGCCCAGACGAAGTCATCGCTGTTCTCGGGATCGAGAACGTGAGTAAGCATCTGACTGTCGTGGATGTTGGCCGGGGTGACTGCGTATCGGCGGATGAAGCCATGAGTCACATCGATGCAGATGCTGTTCTTATATCCGTAGTGGCTGGTACCGTTCTTCTTCACCCAGCGGGCGTCAAGGTCCTTCTGCCACAAGCGGTTTGGCTTGTCTTCCCATCCTTCTGGCAGCTTGCCTTGCTTGATGGCTTCGTTCTCAGCTCGGGTATTTCTCTGCTTGGGAACAGGTACAAGCGTGGCATCAATAATCTGTCCACCACGGGCTTCCAGCCCTTGGGCTCGTAGGTGCTCCTCAAAATGATCGAACAGTTCCTCAATGACACCGGCCTTGCGAAGCCGTTCGCGGAAGAACGCAACGGTGGTTGCATCGGGAATTGAGTTCATCACTCCAAGGCCGATGAACTCCTCGAAAGACCGCCTGTCGTTGACCTGGAATTCCAGCTCCTCATCGCTGAGGTTAAATAGCTGTTGCAACACAAGCATCTTGAAGAGAATAAGCGGGTCGATCCTCTTTCTGCCGGCATTGCTCTTGCGCTCATGGGTGTATCCCTGTTCCAAAAGCGACCGAAAGCTCTCCCAAGGAATCGACTCGGAGAGGGTCGTCAGTACAGGCTTCTTGTTGCGAAGCTTTTGGATCCTCTTCTCTTCATCCCAGAATCCGCGCTGGCCCATTCAGGTATACCGAGCTTTGCTGATCTTAGCTCTTATTTCAGATCAGGCCAGTCCATGGCATGATTTTTCGAGGTGCCCTCCAATAGATGGCGGAAGCTGAGGATGGTGGTTTCATCCGGGATCCTGTCGCTGATCAGGTCGATGCCCGCAAAACGACGCATCGTCGGCACCTCGATCAGCGCATCCTCCATTGCTGGATCACTGAGGTCGTACCACTGCTGCATCAGGTGAATCCGCAGCATGGTTTCCAACGGGTAGGGAGGGCGGCCGCCTTTGGAACCAGTCTTGGGGTAGTAGGGCTCAATCAGATCGATCAACGCCTTCCAGGGAACAACGGCCTGCATCTGGCCCAGAAAATGCTCCCTCTTGGTGCGTTTCCTCGCGGTGGTCTGCTCGTAATCACCGAATCCAAGCTGCTTGCCGCCCATGAACCCAGCCATGCCATGCGATCTCAGAGCCATTGTCGCGCGCTGTCAAGCGACATCCGCTTTTGGTCCTCTGGCGACACGAAAACTGGTCCACCTGATGGCCTGCTGACGGGGGCCTTACGGCGGCCCTTGGATCGGTGTTTCATCGGTGGGTGTCGTGTCGTTGTTG
>JBIIXY010000200.1:0-4339 GCA_044347105.1 Prochlorococcaceae cyanobacterium | reverse complement strand
GGCGAGCAGCGGCAGCAGCAGCGCGGCCAGGGTTTGGGGCAGCCGCTGGGTTCGCTTCAGCCAGGGGTGGTGGGCCATCGCATCCTCCGGCCCGTGCCGGCTGGTGAGTGGGGCAACCCTAGGCAGTGTGCGGCCCCCCAGCCCCATGGCCTGTGCTCCAGCTTTGCCGCCCCGCCAGCGCCCGCCCCATCCCCGGCTCGGCGGCGGCTGGGCGGAGCAGCGCGCCCTGCGCCTGCTGCAGAGCCGCGGCTGGCGGCTGCGGGCGCGCAACTGGCGCTGCCGCTGGGGTGAGCTCGACCTGCTGCTGGAGAAGCCCGATCGCCTGCTGCTGGTGGAGGTGAAGGGCCGGCGTAGCGGCCTCGACGGCTGGGGTGCGGCCGCCCTGCAGCGGGGCAAGCGCCGGCGGCTGGAGCGGGCCTGGCTCTGCTGGCTGGCTGAGAATCCACGGGAGGCCCAGCGGCCGGTGGAGCTGGTGTTCGCCCTGGTGCCCCTGCCGCCCCAGCGCGGGGCGATCCGCTGGATCCGGGCAGGCTTCTGAGCGGCGGCGCGAGGTGCTGCCGCGCCGGGGGCCGGGGCGTTGGCCCAGGCAATCTGGAGAGAGTCGGCACCCCGACTCCGCCCTCCCTATCCATGACCTTCACCGCCCACCGGGCCCGCAAGCGCTTCGGCCAGCACTGGCTGGTGGATGCCGGCGTGCTCGATCGGATCGTGGCGGCGGCGGAGATCGGGCCAGGCGACAGGCTGCTGGAGATCGGCCCGGGGCGCGGGGCCCTCACCGAGCGGCTGCTGGCCAGCCCCGCCGCCGCCGTGGCCGCCGTGGAGCTCGACCGCGACCTGCTCCAAGGCCTGCGGCAGCGCTTCGCCGCCGATCCCCGCTTTGCCCTGGTGGCCGGCGACGCCCTGGAGGTGCCGCTGCCCCCAGCCGACAAGGTGGTGGCCAACATCCCCTACAACATCACCGGCCCGCTGCTGGAGCGCCTGGTGGGCCGGCTCGACCGCCCCGTGTCGCCCCCCTACCAACGGCTGGTGCTGCTGGTGCAGCAGGAGGTAGGAGAGCGCATCCGCTGCGCGCCCGGCAGCAGCGCCTATTCCGCCCTCAGCGTGCGCATGCAGCTGCTGGGTGGGTGCCGCTCGGTGTGCCCGGTGCCGCCGCGCTGCTTCCAGCCGCCGCCGAAGGTGCATTCCGAGGTGATCGCCATCGAGCCGCTGCCGGAGGAGCGGCGGCTCGAGCCGGCGGTGGCGCGGCGGGTGGAGCAGCTGCTGCGCCGCTGCTTCGCCGCCCGCCGCAAGATGCTGCGCAACACCCTCGCGGGCCTGTTGCCGCCGGAGGCCCTCAGCCAGCTGGCCGCCGAGGCCGGATTCAGCCTTCAGCAGAGGCCCCAGGAGCTGGCCCCCGCCTCCTGGGCGGCCCTGGCGGCGGGTTTGAATCGCAGCTCCCCCGCCGCAGCGGCCACCGATGGCTGAGCTCAGCGTCCATTCCCCGGCCAAGATCAACCTGCACCTGGAGGTGCTCGGCCTGCGGCCCGACGGCTTCCATGAGCTGGCCATGGTGATGCAGACCATCGAGCTGGTGGACGTGCTGCGCCTGGCGCCCACGGCCGACGGACGCATCGCCCTGCACTGCGACCATCCCGAGCTGCCCACCGATGGCAGCAACCTGATCGTGCGGGCGGCCGAGCTGCTGCGCGCCCGCGCCGGCCTGCCTGAGCTGGGCGCCGAGATGCACCTGCGCAAGCGCATCCCGATCGGCGCCGGCCTGGCCGGCGGCTCCAGCAATGGCGCCGCCGCGCTCCACGGCCTCAACACCCTCTGGGGCCTGGGCCACACCCCGGCCGCGCTGGAGGCGCTGGCCGCCGAGCTAGGCTCGGACATGCCCTACTGCCTGGCCGGCGGAACCCAGCTCTGCTTCGGGCGCGGCGAGCGGCTGGAGCCGCTGCCGGCGGCCAGCGGCCTGGCGGTGCTGCTGCTCAAGCACCCCGACGCCAGCGTCAGCACCCCCTGGGCCTATGGCCGCTGCAGGGAGCTGCGCGAAGATTTCTACCTGCACAGCGAGCAGGAGTTTGAGCAGCGCCGCCAGGCCCTGCGGGGGGGGGCCCTGGTGCGGGCGCTGGCCGGGGGCGGTGCCCTGCCGCCCCTGCGCAACGACCTGCAGGCCGTGGTGGAACCGGATGTCTCCTCTGTGGGCGAGGGCCTGGCCCTGCTGCGCAGTCTCCACACCCCTCTGGCGGTGGCGATGAGCGGCTCGGGGCCCAGCCTGTTCGCCCTGTTCGCCGATCTGGACCAGGCCCTGGCCGCCCAGGCGCAGCTGGCGGCGCCGCTGGAGAGCGGCGGTTTCCACAGCTGGGCCTGCGCGCTGCGGCCCGGGGGCGTCATGCTGGAGGGGTGACCGATCCCACTCCCACCACCGCCACGAGCCTGCCCGCCAAGGGCCAGGCCAGCGAGCCCGAGCGCCGCAAGGGACCGCTCAGCTTCCTCTCGGGTGCCCTCACCGCCGGCCTGCTCGCCTGGCTGTGCCTGGGCCTGAGCCGGCGGCTGGCCCTCTATTACGCCCTGCATCCCCCCCAGTACGCCTCGGCCATCGCCCAGTCGATCGCCACCGCCCTCAAAACCCTGATCGTGGGCATGGCCTTCCTGGCCACCTTCAGCTTCGCCTTCATCGCCCTGGGGCTCAGCCTGGTGCTGGTGCGCAGCCTGGTGGCCGCTCCCTCACCGGCCGGCGACGGCGACGGTGAAGCTGCCTAACCTCACGGGTGAGTGCTGGCTGAGCGATGACCCTTCACGACCTGGGCCTGCTGGTGACCCTGCTGCTGCCGGGCATGCTGCTCTCGGTGCTGATCCTGAGCACCTTCGCCGCTGGCGGCTGAGATAGGTTGGCGCCACCCGGTGCATAGCCAACGCGTGGCCGAAACGCTGCTGTTCAACGCCCTCCGCGAAGCCATCGATGAGGAGATGGCCCGCGACCCGCACGTGTGCGTGATGGGGGAGGACGTGGGCCAGTACGGCGGCTCCTACAAGGTCACCAAGGACCTCTACGAGAAATACGGCGAGCTGCGCGTGCTCGACACCCCGATCGCGGAGAACGCCTTCACCGGCATGGCGGTGGGTGCCGCCATGACCGGCCTGCGGCCGATCGTGGAGGGCATGAACATGGGCTTCCTGCTGCTCGCCTTCAACCAGATCTCCAACAACATGGGGATGCTGCGCTACACCAGCGGCGGCAACTTCACCATCCCGGCCGTGGTGCGCGGCCCCGGCGGCGTGGGACGCCAGCTGGGTGCCGAGCACAGCCAGCGTCTGGAGGCCTACTTCCACGCCGTGCCCGGCATCAAGATCGTGGCGGTGAGCACCCCCACCAATGCCAAGGGCCTGATGAAGGCCGCCATCCGCGACAACAACCCGGTGCTGTTCTTCGAGCACGTACTGCTCTACAACCTCAGCGAGGACATCCCGGAAGGCGATTACATCTGCGCTCTCGATCAGGCTGAGATCGTGCGCGAGGGCAAGGACGTGACGATCCTCACCTACTCGCGCATGCGTCACCACTGCCTCAAGGCGGTGCAGCAACTCGAGGCTGAGGGGGTGGATGTGGAACTGATCGATCTGATCAGCCTCAAGCCCTTCGACATGGCGACGATCGCCGCCTCGATCCGCAAAACCCACAAGGTGATCGTGGTGGAGGAGTGCATGAAAACCGGCGGCATCGCTGCCGAGCTGCTGGCCCTGATCACCGAGCACTGTTTCGACGACCTCGACGCCCGCCCCGTGCGTCTGTCCTCCCAGGACATCCCCACCCCTTACAACGGCGCCCTGGAAAACCTCACCATCATCCAGCCCCACCAGATCGTGGATGCGGCCAAGGCCCTCAAGGCAGGCCAGGTCTGAGATGGCGCGTCAACAGGGGTGGATCGCCCTGATCCTGGCGCTGGCGATCGCCGCCGGAGCCCTGCTCTCCCAGTTCCCGCTGCAGCTGGGTCTCGACCTGCGCGGCGGCAGCCAGCTCACCCTGCAGGTGCAGCCCGCCGGCGCCATTACCCGGGTGGACAAGGAGCAGCTGGAGGCGGTGAAGGAGGTGCTCGACCGCCGCATCAACGGCCTGGGGGTGGCTGAGTCCACCCTCCAGACCGTGGGCAACGACCAGCTCGTGCTGCAGTTGCCCGGTGAGCAGGACCCCAGCCGCGCCGCCCGCGTGCTCGGCAGCACCGCCCTGCTCGAGTTCCGCGCCCAGAAGAGCGGCACCGAGGAGCAGATGCGTGGCCTGCTGGCGCTCAAGCGCCAGGCCCAGGCCGTGCTGGCCCTGCGCGAACGCCGTCCCGGCTCCGATTCCTCCACTCCGGACGGT
>JBIIXY010000062.1:0-13836 GCA_044347105.1 Prochlorococcaceae cyanobacterium | reverse complement strand
AGCCAGACACCGCTCTCCGCCGCGGAGGAACAGGCCCTCGAAAGCGACGCGTTGAGCATTGCCGATCTCACCGAACGGCTCTGGGGCAGCACATCCCTGGCGGAGCAGGCAGAGGTGCTGGAGCAGCTGGGGCGGCGCCTGGGCGAGCAGACCACCCTGCAGGGGCCGGGCAACGGCGGGCCGGTGGCCCTGCAAAGCCTGCTGGAGGAGGTGTACCGCCGGGCGCTGGCGGCCGGCGACTGGGATGTGGTGCGGCGAATGGCCGGCCAGCTGGAGCTGGTGCATCCCCAGCTGGAGGATGCCCTCACCGACCTGCTGGTGCGCCAGAAGCAGGTGGTGGTGGGCCGCAACTACACCGCCGACTCCCTGATCAGCGCTCCCCAGGACAGCGCCACGATCGCGGCGATGATCCGCCGCTTCAGCGGCGAGGACGGCCGCGAATGGATGCTGCAGCAGGAACTGCTGCTGGCCCTCGACGGGGTGGCGCGGCACGAGCCCAGGCTGCTGAGCGGTGGTCTCACCCTGCAGCTGGGGCAGTTGCTGCTGCTGCTCACCAGCGAGCTGGCCGGCGAGGACAACCTCAACCCGATCGATGCCTTCGAGCGGCTCTGCCAGCAACCGCCCCATGCGATCCGGCGACGGTTGCGGGCCGTGCTGGCCGATGGCGACCATGCCCGGGCTGCCCTGCAGCGCAAGGAGCAGCTCCACCTCAGCGGCCGGGTGCGCTGGACCGTGCCCGATCCGCTGGAGGAGCTGCCGCGGGGCACCTGCTGGCTGCAGCAGCGCATGCGCCTGGGGGCCCTGGGACGGGTGCCCCGCGACTTCTACGCCGGGGTGTGGGAGCTGCTGCACCACTGCCGCGGCATCGTGATCGGCGACAAGCTGGAGAAGCGCAACCGCCTGGAGAGCGCGCCCCTGCTCAGCGAGAAAACCGCCGGTGAGCGCAACTTCGCCTCCCTGGTGGAACACCTGCTCAGCAAGATCGAGGCCCCGGAATACCGCCAGCTGTGCACGGAGACCCTGATCACCCTGATGGCCTTCGTGGAGGCCAACCCCCAGGTGCGCTTCGAGGACGACCTGGCCCTCGATGTGGTGATCGGCCACGCCGTGCGGGTGGGCTGGCAGCAGCAGCATCCCGAAGTACCGCCCGGGGACTATGGGCAGCACAAGGCCGATGCCTGGGACCGCTTCTACCGCGCGTCGCCTGCAGCCTGCCGCCGCTGGCAGCTGCAGGCCCTGCGGGAGCTCAGCGAGCTGGATTGAGCCGACCCGGCCGCTTCAGAGCGGCTGCTCGAGGCTCATGCACAGGCTGGGCTGCTCCACACACTGCTCGATCAGATCGGCCAGCAACAGGGCCCGGGAGGCCTGCAGACCATCCACCGCTGGCGACTCCTCGCCGCGCACACAGGCCAGGAAGTGCTCCAACTCGGCATAGAGCGGCTCGATCGATGTGGTGCTCACCTCCTCGATCAGCCCGTCGGAGCGATACACCAGTTCGCCATGGTCGGCGCTCACCGACTGGTGGGCGCGCCTGTGGATGTGCAGGGTGCGGTTGAGGAAATCCGTTTCCACCAGGCTGCTGCGGCAGTGGGCGCTGAGGCTGCGGATCTTGCGGTGGGCCATCTTGCTGGCGGTGAGGCTGGCCACCACGCCGTTGGCGAAGGCCAGGGTGGCGTTCACGTAATCGATCGGCCCCTCGGCACTGCGCCCTCCTGCCGCCGCCAGGCGGATCACCGGCGCTCCGGCCAGCTCCAGCACCAGGTCGATGTCGTGGATCATCAGGTCGAGCACCACCGACACGTCGTTGGCGCGATCGGGGTTGGGGCTGTGGCGGCGGGCCTCCAGCACCACCACCTCCTCGCCGGCCACCACCTTGAGCAGCTCGCGGAAGGCGGGATTGAAGCGCTCGATGTGGCCCACCTGCAACAGCACACCGGCCTGGTCCGCTGCCCTGATCAGCTCCTCGGCCTCCTCCTGGCTGGCGGCGATCGGCTTCTCGATCAGCACGTGTCTGCCGGCCTGCAGGCAGGCCAACCCAACGCGGTGGTGGAGCAGGGTTGGCACGGCGATGCACACCGCGTCCACATGGGGCAGCAGGTGCCCGTAGTCGGCGAACCAGCGGCAGCCGAACTGCTGGGTGGCCAGCTGCCCCCGGGCTGGATCCGGATCAGCCACGCCCACCAGCTCAGCATCCTTGATCAGGCTGAGCACCCGGGCGTGGTGCCAGCCCATGTTGCCGATGCCGATGACCCCCACACGCACCGGGTTCATGGCAAGGCATCCAAACGCTTGAATTATCGGTGATGCGTGATCGCCCCGTTTGCGCTGATCGGATCAGCTCTCCGGGCCCGCGCGCCGCTCGATCTGCACCCGCTCGATCCGGGGCCCGTCCATGGCCAGGATCTGGAACTGATATCCCTTCCAGCGCAGACCCTCACCCGGGGCGGGGATGTGCTGGAGCCGCTCCAGCAGGAAGCCGGCCAGGGTGTGGTGCTCCTCCGCCTCCGGCAGCGGCAGGGGCAGCTGGCGATTGAGCTCACAGATCTCCAGATCGCCAGCCACCGACCAGCGCCCCGCATCCAGGCTGATCAGATCGGTGTCGGGTTCCAGGGGGTTGTCGTCCTCGCCGACGATTTCGCTGGTGAGGTCGGCCACGGTGACCAGGCCCTCCGTGCCGCCATGCTCATCCACGACCACCAGCAGCGGCTGGCCACTCCGGATCAGGGGCAGCAGCTCGGCCAGGGGGGTGCTCTCCTGCACCCGGGCAACCGGTTGGATGTAGGGCTGCAGTGGCGAGTCGGACTGGAGCAGGCCGCTGGCGATCGGATCGGCCAGATGGCGAAGATCGAGCAGGCCGCGCACGTCATCGAGGGAGCGGCCGATCACCGGGAAGCGCGCGTGGGCGGTGTCATGCACCGCCCGCATCAGCTCAGCGAAGGTGACGTCCACCGGCAGGGTGACCATGCCGGAACGGGGCACCATCACCTCTCTCACAAGGGTGTCGCGCAGGGAGAACACCCCTTCGAGGATGTTGCGCTCATCGGGCATCAGGCCGGTGACGCTGCCGGTTTCGATCAGAGTTTCCAGCTCACCTGCGGAGAGGGCTGGCACCAGTTCATCCCAGTTGCGGGGCAGGCCCAGCAGATGAAGCAACAGTGATGCCAGCCGCTCCACCAGGCTGAGCAGCGGCGCGAGCGAGCGACTGAGCGCATCCAGCAGGGGCGCCAGGCTGAGGGCGGAGTGCTCGGGCCGGTGCAGCACCCAGGCCTTGGGCGCCAGACCGCCCAGCAGGCTGGCCAGCAGCGCCAGCAGCAGAAACACCGCCAGGTCGACAACGGCCTGGGGCAGCCCGGCCGTGCCGCTCAGCCCCAGCCGCTCGGCGAGAGCACGTCCAGCCCAGCCCAGGGCCACCAGGGCCAGCACCATGCCCAGCTGGGTGGCCACCAGGGCCCGGCGCAGCCGGCGCTGCAGCTTGGCCACCGCCTCGGCGCCGGGCTGACCATCCTCCACCAATTGCTGCACCCGGCTGGGGCGCAGGCGGATCAGGGCCATTTCGCCGGCGGAGAAGAAGGCCAGCAGCGCGATCAGGGCGGCCAGCACCAGCAGCGCGATCACAGCGCGCCAAACCACTCAGGACTCGGCCGGAGGCTCTGGTGAGGCGTTGCGGGGAGTGGATCGGGCAGACACATCGATGGATTGAAGCGGCCCGGGCAAGGGCGTGCTGCCTGAATTATCGACCGACTGGACACCAACGGGGCTGGGGCTCAATCCGTGCCGGATGCCGCAGTGCAGAGCTCCTCGCTCACCTGCCAGAGGCGGCGGCGCTGCCCGGGATCGAGGGCTGCCGGTGCCACCCGTGCCTCGGTGGGCCAGCCGCGCATGCCCCCTAGCTGGTCGGGCCCGTAGTGCCCGCCGGGCTTCACACCCGCCGCCGTGGCGGCGTGGAGCTGGGGCAGGGCGCCCTGGGCGGCGCTCTGGAACAGAGGGGTCATCAGCCGGTAGGCCAGGGCTTCGGCCCAGGAACCGCTGGCCGCCACGGAGGCCGGCTGCAGGTTGGTGCGGGCAACGCCGGGGTGGGCGGCCAGGGACGTGACCCCCGCCGCCTCGGCATCCAGCCGCTGCTGCAGCTCCAGGGCGAACATCACATTGGCCAGCTTGCTCTGGCCGTAGGCCTGCCAACGGTCATAGCGGCGCTCGCCCTGGAGGTCGTCGAAGCTGATGCGGCCGAAGTACTGGGCGCCGGAGGTCACGGTGACCACCCGCGCGTCGTTCTGATCACGCAGCAGGGGCAGCAGGGCCAGGGTGAGGGCGAAGTGACCGAGGTGGTTGATGCCGAACTGGCGCTCGAAGCCATCGCGGGTGAGGCTGCGCGGCAGACCCATCACCCCGGCGTTGTTGATCAGCAGATCGAGACGGCCATAGCGATCCTGCAGCTGGCGGGCGGCGGCGCGCACCGAGGCCAGGTGGGCCAGATCCAGCTCCAGCAGGTCGATCGCGGCGCCATCCCGGGCGTCGGGCAAGAGCTGCTGGCGGGCCCGCTCGGCCCGCTCCGGTGAACGGCAGGCCAGGATCACCGTGGCTCCTTTGGCCAGCAGGGCCCGGGCCGTCTCCAGCCCCAGGCCGCTGTTGGCCCCGGTGATGAGCGCCAGCCGTCCGGCCTGATCGGGGATGTCGGCAGCGGTCCAGGGCATGGCTCCGGCGCGGGGGAGCGTCACCGTAACGATGGCCCCGGGCCGCGGGGCCAGGAGACGCCCCCACTCGACACCCTTCGCGCCATCCCCATCCGGTTCACGCTGCGTTACAGTAGGCGCAACAATTTGTAACACCCATGACTGAGTCCTCTTCCCGCTTTGGTTTCGTCGCCTTTGCCGAAACCTGGAACGGCCGCATGGCCATGCTCGGCTTTGTGATCGGCCTGGCCACTGAGCTGCTCACCGGCCAAGGAATCCTTCAGCAGATCGGCCTCGGTTGATCGCGATGGGCACCGGCGCCCTGCTTCTGCAGCCCACAGCAACCGACTGACACATCGCTCCAAATCCCTGCACCGGAGGCTTCATGACCAACACTCCCGCCACTCCCGCCAATGAGAAGTGGTTCCAGGACCGCGCCGCCCAGCAGATCCACCTGGACCAGCTGCAGCGGGCTGAGCGCTTCAACGGCCGCGCCGCCATGCTCGGCATCGTGATCGGCATCCTCACGGAAGCTCTCACGGGCTCCGGCATCGCCCACCAGATCGGTCTCGGCGCTCTGGTTGATGGCTACGCCGCCTGCCGCACCCAGTTCCTCCCTTTCTGCTTCTGAGGATGATGGCCCCAGGCCATCGCCATCAACCATCAGCCCCTGGCCACGCCGGGGGTTTTTTGATGCGCTTCGGTCGTGCCGCCACCGTGCCATGACCATCTAAGGAAATCGACGGCTCGACGAGCGATGCGGTTCTGCAAGGAGGGCTGGTGGTTCCGCATGCTCATGCTGGGCTACACAGCGGCTCCGGCCTCGCGCTGGAAGAGGCCGTTGAGGTAGTGGCGGCTCACCGCCCGGTCCTTGCAGCCGTGCTGGAACAGAAACCCCGCCACAGCAGCCTGCAGCAGGCGGTACTGGTCCCAGTTGGGATGGCCGCTGATGAACTCCCCCATGGCCTCATAAAGATCCTCCGGGAACTCGTTGACGATGCTCACGTGCGCCGGGAGATGGTCGGGGATCTGGCTCATGGGCGCATCGCGTTGACACCCCCTATCAATCCACGACCAGCCGGATTCCGTCAAAGCAGCAGAACCAGTCCGTGATCAACAGGTCTCTCGGTAAGACCTCAGTTCTGGAGAGGGTTTGCACCGGCCCTGCTGCTGTCCTGCTCCCCTGCGGCCGGCGGCATCAGCGGCGTCAAGGGGAGTGTGGTTTTCCGCAGCACGGGCCGCACTTCGGGGGCTGGCGGCTGGGTCTGGCCCCAGCCGTCTGTGGAAAACGGGCCGTTTTCGGCGGGAAAATGCTGACAACTGGGGAAAACTTGATCCTTCAGGAGGGCTAATCGTTCCGCACTGCGCCAGCAGAAGAAGTGGCAATCAGGCGCCGCAGAACTGCTGATTTTTCGCCCACCAGCTCAGGCGACCTCCCGACCCTGGGTCCGGTCCTGCTGCACGCGGACCTGAGCTGGCGCGAACAGAAAGGTCTCTGCATCGATCCGATGCACCTGGGCGCCGATCGCTTCCATGCCACCGCAGGCGAAGTCGATCAGCCGCTGGGCCTCACCATCGCCGGCCTCGGCGGTGCTGAGCACAACGGCACGGTTTTCGCGCACGCTGAGGATGATCGCCTCGGCATCACGCAGCTCGTGCGGGTGGAAGACCAGCAGCTCCTGCCCTCCGGCAGCCATGGGGATATCCATGGATCCACCCTGAGGGAGATCCGCAGAATTGCGCAATCCCTTGCAGATTTTCTTCCGCTGCTGATCGCATGCTTGCCGCAGGCCCCGGCGACCCGGAAAACTCTTCTGCTGCAGTGCTTTTCGGTGATGGGGGTCGCGAGGATCGAACTCGCCTAAGGCGGATTATGAGTCCGCTGCATTCACCAGATTGCTAGACCCCCGGGCGCTTGGGCTGCGGTCAGCGATAGGTCTGCACCGGCAGAGCCTGAATGGGGCGTCAATCCTGCCAGCCGGCCTGACCGGTGCTGAGGCTGCCGGAAAAGCCGCTGGTCACATCAGCGGTGCGCCAGGGCATGGGCTCGCTCTGCTGTTGGAGCAGGAACTGGGTGGTGTTCTGAATGGCCGTGCCGTCCCAGATGATCGTCTGGTCGGGGAAGCCCAGACCCATCACCCGCCGGCCATCGCCGCCGCCCATGGCGATGCCGAACAGGGAGGTGAGCTGGCCGGTGACGCTGACCGCCTCGGCGAAGGGGGCGGTGTAGCTGAAGAACCGGCGCTGCACCAGCTCCGGCACCGTCTGCACGATTCCGCAGCGCGTCAGCTCCACCGGTGCGGCCGGACCAGCGGCCCCTGCGGCGCGCGGCGGGGCCTCCAAAGTTGTGGTGCAGACGGCGGGGCCGGCCAGAACTGGGGGCCGCAGCAAGGGCGACCCCAGCAGGGCCAGGGCGGAGAACAGCAACCGGAGCGGAACAGCCATGGAGGAGCAGCCGGAGGGCGGTGGCGCATGGATGGCACCGCGCAGGTCGCAAACTAGACGGTTCAATGCGTCAGCACCAGTGTCCACTCCGGTCTCCCCATCCGGCAGCCAGCTGCCGGATACCGCCGCCGGCCGGCGCCAGCTGCTGCTGGAGCGCCTGGCGGCGCGGGCCTACCGCCACGGCACGTTCACCCTGGCATCGGGCCGCAGTAGCGATCACTACGTGAACTGCAAGCCGGTGAGCCTCAGTGGTGAGGGTCTGGCCCTGCTGGGAGAGCAGCTGCTCACTCAGGTGGAGAGCGAGGCCGCGGCCGTGGCTGGCCTGACCCTCGGCGCCGATCCCCTGGTGAGCGCGGTGGCCCTGCAGGCCGCGCTGGCGGGCCGGGCCCTCGACGCCCTGATCGTGCGCAAGCAGGCCAAGGGTCATGGCACCGGCGCCTGGCTGGAGGGGCCGCTGCCCCCAGCCGGCAGCACCGTGACCGTGCTGGAAGATGTGGTGACCACCGGCGGGTCATCGCTGAAAGCCGTGACCCAGCTGCGGGAGGCGGGTTACCAGGTGAACCGGGTGGTGACCATCGTGGACCGTCAGGAGGGGGGCCTGGAGGCCATGACCGCCGCCGGCCTGGAGCTGCGCAGCCTGTTTCTGCTGGAGGAGATTGCCGCCACCGCCACCTCCAGCGCCGGAGCCGCCAGGCTGCCGGCATGAACTCTCCCTGGACCTGGACGCCCAGCGGCGCCTGCCGCCTGGAACGCCCCGCCGGCCTGATGCGGCTGGACGGACCCGACGCCCTGCGGGTGCTGCACGGCCAGACCAGCGCCGGCATCGAAGGGGCCCAGCCCGGCAGCTGGATCCCCACCTGCTGCATCACGGCCACCGCCCGGCTGCGGGCCCTGGCCGAGGTGCTGGTGGATGGGGGCGGGGCCTGGCTGCTGGTGGGCAGCGGTGATCCCGTCCTGGTGCACCAGGCCATCGACCGGGTGCTGTTTCCGGCCGACCGGGTGACGCTGGGGCCGCTGCTGGCGGTGCGCTGGGTCACGCCCCTTGGTGAACGGCAGGAGGGGCGGCCGTTAACGGCCGCCGGCAGCTGGCAGCGCTGCAGCGAAGGGGAAACCCCAGGCTGGCGGCTGGGCAACACCCTGGTGCTGCCGCTGGATCAGCCGCTGCCTGCGGAGCTGGAGACACGGCGAGCGCTGGAACCCGGCGAAGCCGAGCGCTGGCGGATCCAGCAGGGCCTGCCGGCGATACCCGCCGAACTGAATGACGACCACAACCCCTTCGAGCTGGGGCTGGCCAGCCGGGTGGGGCTGAGCAAGGGCTGCTACGTGGGCCAGGAAACGCTGGCCAAGCTCGCCACTTACGACGGGGTGAAGCAACAGCTACGCCGCTGGCACTGGCACTGCGGCGATGGCGGTCCCGCCCCGGACGCGGGCCAGGACCTGTTCAGCGCCAGCCAGGCCGGAGCTGGCCAGGAGGGGCGCCTGGGCCGGATCACCTCCGTGCTGGAGCTGGCGGACGGCGACCGGATCGGCCTGGCGATGGTGCGTCGTGCTGGTCTGGCGCAGGCGCAGCTGCGGGCTGGGGAGAGCCCGGACGCCGCCCGGCTGCACCTGACGCAGCCGGAGCAGTTCGTGCCGCCACCGGTGGGAGCGGGAGGCGGCGGTTGAGGAGGGGGATCTTGGGGGGGTGATCAGTGCCGCTGCTCGCCGCCCAACAGCCAGCTCACCACCGCCCAGGTGGCCAGATTGTCCTCGCGGTTGTAGCTGAAGATCCGCTGCAGCCGGGCCGGGCCGCCATCGCGACGCCATTGCCGCCACCAGAGCAGGCAGCGGGCCCCATCCACGCCGCTCTGGCTCCAGCGGAACCCCAGCCAACTGGCAACGGCCTTGAGCCCGTAGCTGTTCACCGGCAGACGCCAGTGGAGCCGCAGGCGGGCGTGCACATCCACCAGCCGGGCCCGCAGCCGGGAGAGATCGGCCTCGCGGGCCCCCTGGCGCTGGGCCAGGCGCACCAGGGAGATGGCCTCCGTTTCGCCGTAGTGCAGCAGCGGCCAGCCCGGGTAGCGATCCAGCAGGGCCTGCAGCCGCCGCCAGAGGCGGGCCTCGCCGTGCTCCTGCAGGGCGAGCAGCGGCGTGTAGCGCCAGGCGGGATCGGGCTGGGCGGGCCAGCTGCCGTCGGGCTGGCGGGGCACGATCACGAAGCCGTGCAGGAAGTCGTCGCGGACATCGGGATCCGACTCAATGTCGTAAAGCAGCAGCCCCGGCGCCGCAGCCAGCTCCGGCAGCGGATCGGCGCCGGAGTTCTCCGCCGCCGCCAGACGCTCCGGCCGGCCGCTGGCCTGAACGCGCGCCTGGGCCACCAGGGCGGCGGCGCTGTCGCGGTGCTGGTCGCCATGCACGGCCAGGGCGTCGGCCAACTGCAGGGGATCGCTGGCCGCCAGCTGGTGAAGGCTGGTGATCCCCTGCTCCAGCAGCATCTCGCGGCGCTTGCCGCCGATGCCGCTCACTTCACTGAGATGGCCCTGGCGGCTGGCCTCCTGGTCGCAAAGGCCGCGCCAGCTGCAAAGCACGCACTTCTTGCGGTCGGCCACCAGCGGCGGTGGCTGCTGACGAGCCAGATCGCTGGCCAGCCTGGGCAGAGCCTCCTCCAGCTGGGCCTGCAGGCCCCCGGTGAGCTTGAGCTGCTCCCGCTGCAGCCCCCGTCCCGATCCCGCCACCACCAGGGCCTGGGGCACCGGCGCCCGCTGGTGCTCGCCCAGCAGCCGCCCCCACAGCGCCAGGAGCAGGCGGTGCTCCCGGGTGAGGTTGCGGCCCTGGCGGCCCAGCACGGGGCGGTAGGCGTGCTGCCCCCACACGCTGGTGCCGGCCACCCGCTCCAGCAGGGCGGGATGGGCCTCCAGGGCCACACCGGCCGGCCCGCGGCCGCGCAGGCGCAAGCCCACCACCCCTGGCGCCGCGGCGGCGCAGGCCGCCTCGCCATGGCCGGGCTTCTCGGGCAGCAGGCTCTGAAAACTCACCAGCTGGTCGCTGAGGGCCAGGGCGCGGTGGGCGGTCCACTGGCGCTGGGCCGGATCGCCATGGCGATCGAGCCAGGCCCGGCGCCGGCAGCGCAGCCAGCTGCGCAGCAACCGGTCGGTGAGCAGCTCCTGGGCCATGGCTGCACGCTAAGCACCGGTCGGCCTGCCACCGTGGAGTGCACGGCCCGTCCGCCCCCGGTGATTCCCTCCGCCCTGCCCCTGTTCCCTGGGCCCCTGCTGGCCTGGAGCCTGCTGGCGCTGGCAGCGGCGGCCTGCCTGGGGCTGGCGATCCTGTTGGCAGGGCTGGTGTTGGTGATCCGGCGGGCACCGCGGCTGCAGGCGGAGGCCCGCCCCCTCAGCGAGGGCTCACTCTCGGTGGTGGTGCCGGCCTACAACGAGCAGGCCAACATCGCCGCGTGCATCGGCAGCCTGCTGGCCAGTGCCCCGCCCTGCCCCCACTGGCAGGTGCTGCTGGTGGACGACGGCAGCAGCGACGCCACCGCCGCCATCGCCACCGCCGCGGCCAGCGGGGCCGATGCGGCACGTTTCACGCTGCTGGAGGCGGGGCCGCGCCCGAGCGGCGAACGCTGGGTGGGCAAGAACTGGGCCTGCACGCGGGCGATGGAGCAGGTGCAGAGCGACTGGGTGCTGTTCGTGGACGCCGACGTGCGTCTGCAGCCCACCACCCTGCGGCGAGCGCTGGGCCAGGCGGTGAGCGAGGGGGCCGATCTGCTCAGCCTGGCCCCCCGGCTGTGCTGCGGCTGCCTGGCGGAGTGGATGGTGCAGCCGATCATGATCAGCCTGCTCTGCCTGAGCTTTCCGATCCAGGCCGCCAACGATCCGGCCGATCCCACGGCCTTCGCCGCCGGCCCGTTCATGCTCTTCCGGCGCAGCGCCTACAGCGCGATCGGCGGCCACCGGGCCCTGGCCGGTGAAGTGGTGGAGGACCTGGCCCTGGCCCGGCGGATCAAGGCGGGCGGCTACCGCCTGCGCTACCTGCTCGGCCTGGATGCCGCCGACCTGCGCATGTATACCAACTTCGCGGCCCTGTGGGAGGGCTGGAGCAAGAACTGGTTCAGTGGCCTGGACCGCAGCCTGGCCAAGGCCCTCGGCGCGGGGGCGGTGGTGGTGCTGCTGTTCAGCGGGCCCTGGCTGCTGGCCCCGGCGGCGGCGATCGGCCTGGCCCTGCTGGGCGAGCAAGCGGCGCTGCGGCTGCCACTGCAGGCGGCCCTGGCCCTGGCCGTGCTCGGGATCGGCCTGCATCTGACCCTGCGGCTCTGGACCCGCTCGGCCTTTGCACTGCCCCTGCGCCACTGGTGGCTGATGGGGGCGGGTGGCCTGGTGCTGGGCGCCCTGGCCCCCACCTCGGTGTGGCGCACCCTGAGCGGCCGCGGCTGGACCTGGAAGGGCCGCGCCCTGGGCTGAACCGCCATGACCACACCGCCAATACCAGCCTCACCCCAGCCACCGCCGCCGGTGCTGGTGTTCGATGGCGGCTGCGTGTTCTGCCGTCACTTCGCCGAGCTCAGCGAGCTGCGCAGCGGCATACCCGGCCTGCAGATCCGCGATGGCCGCGGCGATCAGGCCCTGCGCGCCAGCCTGGCCGCCCGGGGCTACCACCTGCGCGATGGGGCGATGCTGCTCGATGGCGAGCGGGTGCTGCATGGGGCGGACGCCATCCAGTGGCTCTGCGCCCGGATGCAGCCCAGTGCCGCCCTGCTGCGGCTGTTGGCGCCGCTGCTGGCCGGGCCGGAGCGAGCCCAGCGGCTCTATCCCCTGCTGCTGTTGGCGCGGCGGGTGGCCCTGGCCGTGCGCGGGCTGCCGGTGGATCCCGATCAGGGCGGGGTGGGCCGCAGCCAGCGGTAGGCCCAGCGCCAGGGCCAGGACGGCGCCCAGGGCCACGATCCAGCTGCCCCAGCTCCAGCCCGCCGCAAAGCCCGCCAGGGGCGAGAGCAGGCGCTGGCCGTACTCATCGCTGCCGCCGCTCACCGGCATGGCAGCGGCCAGCTGGGCGGCGGAGAGGCCATTGGCCCCCGCCAGCGCCAGGCTCACGAACACGCCGGTGCCCAGGATCGAGCCCAGGCCGATCACCAGGGCGCCGGCCAGACCGGTGCTGCGCTGCAGCTGGGGGGAAGGGGAGGTCAACGCGCAGGGAGGTGTGTTGTTGATCCTCCCGGAACAAGAACCCTGCTGGCTGTCAGCCAGCCCACAGGCGGCCCGATACGCAGTTGAATGGGGCGCCGCACGCCCCAAGCACCCTCGATGGCCTCTGCCCCCCTGCCCCTGGAGGCGACCCCGATCGCCTTCGGCACCGACGGCTGGCGCGGCATCCTCGGCGTGGACATCACCGTGGAGCGGCTGCTGCCGGTGGCCGCCGCCGCAGCGGCGGAGCTGGCCTATTCAGCACCGGAAGGCCTGAGCAGCCGCGAGGTGGTGATCGGCTACGACCGCCGCTTCCTGGCCCCGGAGCTGGCCGAGGCGATCGGCAGCGCCGTGCGCGGCGTGGACCTGGAGCCGGTGCTCTCCGACTCCGCCACCCCGACGCCGGCGTCGAGCTGGGCGGTGGTGGAGCGCCAGGCCCTTGGGGCCCTGGTGATCACCGCCAGCCACAACCCGCCCGAATGGCTGGGCCTGAAGATCAAGGGGCCGTTCGGCGGCTCGGTGGAGGGCGACTTCACCCAGCGGGTGGAAACGCGCCTGGCCGCCGGTGGCATCACGGTGCCGATTCCACCGGCAGCTGGCGGTGAGCCCCGCTTCGATGCCCTGGGGAGCTACGTGGCCGGGCTGCGGGCCAAGGTGAACACGGCCGCCCTTGCCGAGGGCCTGCAACGCCTCGGCCTGCGCGTGATTGTGGATCCGATGCACGGCTCGGCCGCCGGCGTGCTGCCGGCGCTGCTGGGCGAGCAGGCCGTTGCCAGCGGCGTGATCCAGGAGATCCGCGCCAACCGTGATCCGTTGTTCGGAGGCAATCCCCCCGAACCCCTGGCGCCCTACCTGGGCGAGCTGATCGCCGCGGTGCAGGCGAGCACCGCCGCCGGATCGCCGGCGATGGGCATCGTGTTCGATGGCGACGGCGACCGCATCGCCGCCATCGATGAGCGCGGCCGCTTCTGCAGCACCCAGCTGCTGATGCCCCTGTTCATCGACCACCTGGCCCGCGCCCGCCAGCTCCCTGGCACCGTGGTGAAAACCGTGAGCGGCTCCGACCTGATGCAGCTGGTGGCCGAAGGCCTGGGCCGCACCGTGCTGGAGAAGCCGGTGGGCTTCAAGTACATCGCCGCCGAGATGCTGAGCGGCGCGGTGCTGGTGGGCGGCGAGGAATCGGGCGGTGTGGGCTTCGGCATGCACCTGCCCGAGCGCGACGCCCCCTTTGCCGCCCTGCTGCTGATCGAGGCCCTGGTGAAGGGAGGCGTGCCCCTGGGCGAGCGGCTTGATGCCCTGCAACAGGCCCATGGCGGCGCCGCCCACTACGACCGGCTCGACCTGCGCCTGCCGGACATGGCCGCCCGCCGGCAGCTGGAGGCCCGCCTGAGCGCAGCCCCACCGGCCGAGGTGGCCGGCAGCCCGGTGGAGGAGGTGATCACCACCGACGGCGTGAAGCTGCGGCTGGGGCCCAGCCACTGGCTGATGCTGCGCTTCTCCGGCACCGAGCCCCTGCTGCGCCTCTACTGCGAAGCCCCAACGGCCGAGCGGGTGGCCGAGGTGCT
>JBIIXY010000152.1:0-4430 GCA_044347105.1 Prochlorococcaceae cyanobacterium | reverse complement strand
TTCACCTACATCGACGACGTGGTGGAGGGTGTGGTGCGCTGCCTGGACAAGCCGGCCACGGCCAATCCCGACTTCGATGCGGAGGCGCCGGATCCGGCCACCAGCTGGGCGCCGCACCGTCTGTTCAACATCGGCAACGCCCGGCCGGAGGAGCTGCTTCGGTTCATTGCCCTGCTGGAGCGTGCCCTGGGGCGCGAGGCGATCCGCCAGCTCGAGCCCATGCAGCCCGGCGACGTGGAGGCCACCGCCGCCGATACCGCGGCCCTGGAGGCCTGGGTGGGCTTCCGTCCCTCCACGCCCCTGGCCGAGGGAGTGGAGCGCTTCGCCGCCTGGTATTGCCGCTATGCGGGCTGAGCCGGGCCGCCAGGCAGACTCGCCCCACTTGCCTGAACCCTGAGTGGCGTCGCTGCAGAGCCTGCGCGGCATGGTGGATCTGCTGCCGGAGCACACGCCGCTCTGGCAGCAGGTGGAAGCCAGGGCCCGGGACCACTTCCGCCGGGCCGCGGTGCGCGAGATCCGCACGCCCCTGCTGGAGGTGACCGAGCTGTTCGCCCGGGGCATCGGCGAGGCCACCGATGTGGTGGGCAAGGAGATGTACACCTTCCTCGACCGCGGTGAGCGCAGCTGCACCCTGCGGCCGGAAGGCACGGCCTCGGTGGTGCGCGCCGCGATCCAGCACGGGCTGCTCAGCCAGGGGCCCCAGCGGCTCTGGTACGGCGGGCCGATGTTCCGCTACGAGCGGCCCCAGGCGGGCCGGCAGCGGCAGTTTCACCAGATCGGCCTCGAACTGCTCGGGTTTGCCGATGCCCGCAGTGACGTGGAGGCGATCGCCATCGCCTGGGACCTGCTGGCTGATCTCGGCGTGGGCGGTCTGGCCCTGGAGCTCAACACCCTGGGCAGCCCGGACGACCGGGCCTGCTACCGCGAGCAGCTGGTGGCCTGGCTGGAGGCCCATCGCCAGCAGCTCGACGCCGACTCCCAGGTCCGCATCCACACCAACCCCCTGCGGGTGCTGGATTCCAAAAACCCCGACACCCAGGCCCTGCTGGCCGCTGCCCCCTGCCTGGCCGCTGCCCTCAGCCCCGAGAGCCGGGAGCGCTTCGCCCAGGTGCGGGCGGGCCTGACTGCCCTGGAGATCCCTTTCCAGCTCAATCCCCGCCTGGTGCGCGGCCTCGACTACTACAGCCACACCGCCTTCGAGATCACCAGCAGCCAGCTCGGCGCCCAGGCCACGGTGTGCGGTGGCGGCCGCTACGACGGCCTGGTGCAGCAACTCGGCGGCCCTGCCACCCCTGCGATCGGCTGGGCCCTGGGCATGGAGCGGCTGGTGCTGCTGCTCAGCCAGACCACGGCCGCTGCGCCGGCCCAGCCCCTCGACCTCTATGTGGTGAGCCGGGGCGAGGCGGCTGAGGCCCTGGCGCTGCCCCTGGCCCGCGCCTGCCGGGCCGTCGGGCTGGCGGTGGAGTGGGATGCGAGCGGAGCCGCCTTCGCCAAACAGTTCAAGCGGGCTGATCGCTCCGGGGCCTGTTACGCCGCCGTGATCGGCGATGGCGAGGCGGCGGAAGGGGTGGTGCGCCTCAAGCACCTGCGCGCCGAGGCTGACGAGCAGCGGCTCACGCTGGCGGAGCTGCCCGAGCAGCTGCTCCAGGCTCGCCGGACATGACGCCCCAGCACGTGTCCACTGCAGGGGGGCCTTGCCCGCTCCGGGGCTGTTGACTGCAGGAACGATGCAGCGGTTGCAGCCGGCCCGGATGGGTGATCCCAGCCTCGCGATCATCGCCGGTTCAGGAGTGCTGCCCGGCCTTCTTTCCCAGGCCCTGGGCGCGGCCGGCATGCCCCATCTCTGCTGCCATCCCCACGGCATCCCGGTGGAGCTTGAAGACGCCGAGGAGTTCTATTTCGAGCGCTCGATCTCGTTCTTCCGCTCCCTGGAAGCGCGCGGGGTGCGCCAAGTGGTGATGGTGGGCAAGTTCCACCGGCCGCGCCATCTCAATCCGCTGCGCTTCGAGAGTTCCACCCTGCTGGCCGCGCCGCGCATCCTGGCTTCCCTGCGTAAGGGCGACGACGCCTCACTGCGGGCCCTGGCCGAAATCATCGAAGAGCTGGGCCTGGAGGTGGTGGGCGTCGAGGATGTGGCTCCCAGCCTTCTGCCTGAACCGGGGCTGTACGCCAGCAAGGTACCCAGCGACCAGGACCGCGCCGATGTGGAGCGGGCGGCCTTCATTGTGGAGGCGATCTCGGCGGTGGATGTGGGCCAGGGCGCCGTTGTGGCAGGCGGTCTTTGCCTGGCCACCGAATCCCTGCCCGGCACCGACGCCATGCTCGAGTGGGTGGCCGCGACCCGCGACGACCAGCCCTCCGGCAGCCGCTCCGGTGTGCTTTACAAGGCCCCCAAGCTGCATCAGGACCGCCGCATGGATCTGCCGGCGATCGGTCCCATCACCGTGGCCAAGGCCGCTGCCGCCGGGCTGGCGGGGATCGCCTGGGAGGCGCGCGGCGCCCTGCTGCTCGACACCGAACTCACTATGGCCGAGGCTGACCGCCACGGCCTGTTTCTCTGGGCCCGGCCGCCCCTGGGCTGAAGCCTGGGAGCCCCTTACTGGGCTCCGGCCTGCTCCAGCACCCCCTTGCTGCTGGGCACGGCGCCTGCCCGCCGGGGGTCGATCTCGGTGGCCAGGCGCAGCGCCCGGGCGAACGCCTTGAAGCAGGCCTCCACGATGTGGTGGGAATTCACCCCGTCGAGCTGGCGGATGTGCAGGGTGAGGCCGGAGTTGTTCACCACCGCCACGAAGAACTCCTTCACCAGCTCGGTGTCGTAACTGCCGATCTTCTGGGCGGGAATCTGCAGGCCATAGCTCAAATGCGGCCGGCCGCTGCAGTCGAGCGCCACCTGCACCAGCGCCTCATCGAGGGGTGCCAGGAAGTGGCCGAAGCGGTGGATGCCGCGCCGGTCCCCCAGGGCCTGGGCCAGGGCCTGGCCGATGGCGATGCCCACGTCCTCGTTGGTGTGGTGATCGTCGATGTGGGTGTCGCCCGTGGCCTGGATCTCCAGGTCGATCAGCCCGTGGCTGCTGATCTGGTGGAGCATGTGGTCGAGAAACGGCACGCCCGTGCTGGCCTGGCAACGGCCCGTGCCGTCGAGGTTGAGCTGCACGCGCACGTCGGTTTCGCCGGTGACGCGGTGGATGGTGCCGGTGCGCATGGAGGAACTACGCCTGCCGGCGCCTGGTCGCTGACTTCGATCATGCCGAAGCCCCTGGGTTGATGCCATGATGCCAAAGGCAGAAGCATCTTGATGCCATGCGCACCACCCTCACCATCGACGATGCCCTGCTCAGGCAACTTCGCCAGAAGGCCCTCGACAGCGGCAAGCCGTTCAAACAAGTGGTGAACGACACGTTGCGGGCGGGCCTGAAGCAGGCCGCCTTGCCCCAGCGAGAGCCCTATCGCTGTCCCAGCTTCTCGGTCGGAGCCCTTGCCCCGGGCGTGGATCTCACGAAGGCCAATCAACTGGCGGCTGCCCTGGAGGACGACCTCCTGATCGAGAAACTGCGGCAGGGCCGGTGATCCTGGTCGACACGAACCTCTGGCTCTACGCCGCCCTGCAGGACATCCCCCAGCACAGCGCTGCCAAGGCATGGTTGGAGGCCACGTTCAACCACCGGGAATCGATTGCCCTGCCCTGGAGCGTGGCCCTGGCCGTGCTGCGCATCAGCACCCAGCGCCGGCTGATGCAACAACCCCTCAGCCCCACCCAGGCGATCGAACTGGTCGAGGGATGGCTGGAGCATCCTCAGGTCACGGTGGTGCAGCCCGGCCCAAGCCACTGGAGCATCCTGCGGCTGCTGATCAAAGAGGCCGGCACCGCTGGCAATCTCACCATGGACGCCCATTTGGCCGCCCTGGCGATTGAGCACAACGCCACGTTGTGCTCGGCCGACAGCGACTTCCGCCGCTTTCCCGGCCTCCGCTTTCTCAATCCTCTTCTCTGATCGGGGCCCTCACATCCCCGTGATGCAGTAGCCGGCATCCACGTAGATCACCTGGCCGGTGATGCCGGAGGCCAGTGGGCTGGCCAGGAAGGCGGCGGTGCTGCCCACTTCCTCCTGGGTCACGGTGCGCTGCAGGGGGGCCTTGGCCTCCACGTTGTGGATCATGTCGAGGATGCCGCCGATGGCGCTGCTGGCCAGGGTGCGGATCGGGCCGGCGCTGATCGCGTTCACGCGCACCTGCTTCTCGGGACCCAGTTCGGCCGCCAGATAGCGCACGGAGGCCTCCAGGGCCGCCTTGGCCACGCCCATCACGTTGTAGTTGGGGATGGCGCGCTCAGCGCCCAGGTAGCTGAGGGTGATCACGCTGCCACCGGGGTTGAACAGGGGCTTGGCCCAGCGACACAGCGGCGCCAGGGAGTAGGCGCTCACCTCCAGGGC
>JBIIXY010000061.1:0-14070 GCA_044347105.1 Prochlorococcaceae cyanobacterium | reverse complement strand
GTGGCCGAGGGCGCGGATGCGCTCGGCGATCTCGTCGAGGGCGTTCCAGAGCTCGGTGTACTGCTCCATGAACATCAGGTGGAGCGTGTTGAACATTGGCCCGGTCACGTTCCAGTGGAAGCCGTGGGTCTTGGCGTAGAGCACGGTGCTGTCGGCCAGCACGCGGCCCAGGCCCTCGGCGATGGCGGCCCGCTGGGCTGCGGGGATGCCGATGTCGATCGGAGGGGCGGCGGATGTTTTGGCGGCCATAGGGGGGGGCTTAAGCGGAGTAATTCCGTTTTAGTCTCCAGGGCCCTGCCTGCGGCCCCGCTGTTGGAGATTGTTGTTGTTGCCGCTCAGCGCTCGTCCAGGCTGCCCAGGTAGTCGCGTACCCGGCAGCGGTTCTGGGGCTGGCGCAGTTTCAGCAGGGCCCGCGATTCGATCTGGCGCACCCGCTCCCGCGAAAGATCCATGCCCTCACCGATCTCGCTGAGGGTGCGCGGCGTGTTGTCGTCGAAGCCGAACCGTTCGCGGATCACCTGGGCTTCGCGCCCGTTCAGTTCGGCCAGCAGGCTTTCCAGGTCGTCGTGCAGTTGCTCGCGGGTGAGCACCTGTTCCGGCGTGGCGTGTTCGTCCTGCAGCAGATCCCCCAGTTCGCTGTCCTGCTCGCGTCCCACCCGGCCCTCAAGAGAGATGGGGCGCGGCACCTGCATCAGGATGTGACGCACGCTCTGTTCGCTCAGCTCCAGGTCTCTCGCCAGTTCGGCCAGGGTGGGCAGCCGCCCCAGCCGCATGGCGAGCTGCCGCTGGGCCCGCTTGAGGCGGTTGAGCTTCTCGGTGATGTGCACCGGCAGCCGGATGGTGCGGCTCTGGCTGGCCAGGGCCCGGGTGATGCCCTGGCGGATCCACCAGTAGGCATAGGTGCTGAAGCGGAAGCCGCGGGTGGGGTCGAACCGCTCCACCGCCCGTTCCAGCCCCAGGCTGCCCTCCTGCACCAAATCGAGCAGTTCGAGGCCGCGGCGCTGGTATTTCTTGGCTACGGCCACCACCAGGCGCAGATTGGCCTGGATCATCCGTTCCCGCGCCCGTTTGCCCCGGTGCAGGGCCTGGCGGAGCTGGCTGGGGGTCAGGTTTGCCCGGCTTGCCCAGGCCATCTGCCTGGCCTCCGGCTCACCGCCCTCGGGCGGTTCCAGCCGCAGCAGCCGT
This sequence comes from Prochlorococcaceae cyanobacterium, assembly GCA_044347105.1. Lineage (GTDB taxonomy): Bacteria > Cyanobacteriota > Cyanobacteriia > PCC-6307 > Cyanobiaceae > NIES-981. Next base: position 12,885 of record JBIIXY010000061.1, on the reverse strand, counting down.
TCCCGCTGCTGCACCAGGCGCGCCAGGGTGAGCTCCTCTTCCTGGCTGAGCAGGTTCACGCGGCCAATGTCCTGGAGGTACAGGCGCACCAGGTCGGTGGAGGCGGCGCGGGCCAAGGGAGCTGATCGGCTGCCTACAGCCTTGCCAAGTCTGCGGGCCCGCTGACCGCTTTAGACGGTTTGCTTTCGGTTTTCGCAGCACAACTGATGCAGCTGAGGTGGGGAGCCCTGCTGGCTCAGGTCTCTTCGTCCACCCAGGTGCTGGCCACGTGCAGCTCCTCCAGCTGACGATCACTCACATCGGCGGGGGCCTGGGTCATCAGGCAGCGGGCCTGCTGGGTCTTGGGGAAGGCGATCGTGTCGCGGATCGATTCCTCGCCCGCCAGCAGCATCACGATCCGGTCCACGCCGTAGGCCAGGCCGCCGTGGGGCGGGGCGCCCATATCCAGGGCCTCCATCAGGAAGCCGAACTGGCGCTCGGCCTCCTCCAGTGGCAGGCCGATGGTCTGCAGCACCTGGCGCTGCAGGGCTGAATCGTGGATGCGCAGCGAGCCTCCGCCCAGCTCCAGGCCGTTGAGCACCAGGTCGTAGGCCTGGGCGCGGGCCGTGGGCAGCGTCTCGGCCCAGGCGGCCGGGTCATCGCCCAGGTCGGCGGCGTTGGGGGCGCAGAAGGGGTGGTGCAGGGCCTCGAGGCGGTTTTCGCCTGCGTTGAACTCAAACATCGGGAAGTCCACCACCCACAGGAAGTTCCAGCTGGCGTTGTCCCGGTCGGGCTGCACCAGGCCCAGTTCGCGGGCCAGGTACTGGCGCACCCGGTCGAGGGCCTTGTTCACGGTGGCGGTATCGCCCGCGCCGAACAGCAGCAGGGTGCCCGGCTGGGCGCCGGTGCGGGCCAGCAGTTCGGCCTTCTTGTCGTCTGTGAGGTTGTCCTTGATGGCGCCGATCGTGTCGATCTCGCCGCCCTCGCGCACGCGGATGAAGGCCAGGCCGCCCGCGCCGGCTTTCTGGGCCTCGGAGAACACATCGCCGCCGGGCTTGATGCGCACGTTGCTGATGGCGTCGTTGCCGCCCGGCACCGGCAGCACCTTCACGCTGCCGCCAGCCGCCACGGCGCCGCTGAACACCTTGAAGCCCATGTCCTTGACGATGTCGGAGACATCGGCAAGCTCCAGGCCGTAGCGGGTGTCGGGGCGGTCGGTGCCGTAGCGCTCCATCGCCTCATGCCAGGTGAGGCGGGGGAAGGGCCGCGGCAGCTCGATCCCCTTCACGGCTTTCCACACCGCGGCGATCAGGCCCTCGTTGAGCTCCAGGATCTGCTCCTGGTCCATGAAGCTCATCTCCATGTCCAGCTGGGTGAATTCCGGCTGGCGGTCGGCCCGCAGGTCTTCGTCGCGGAAGCAGCGGGCGATCTGGTAGTAGCGCTCCAGACCGCCCACCATCAGCAGCTGCTTGAACAGCTGGGGCGACTGGGGCAGGGCGAACCACTCGCCACCGCACACCCGCGAGGGCACCAGGTAGTCGCGGGCGCCCTCGGGGGTGGAGCGGGTGAGGATCGGCGTTTCCACCTCAATGAAGCCGGCGTCCTCCAGGTGGCGCCGCATCGCCTGCACCGCCTGGTGGCGCAGGCGCAGGTTGCGGTTCATGCGCTCACGGCGCAGATCCAGGTAGCGGTGGCGCAGCCGCAGCTCCTCGCGGGTGTTCTCTTCGTCGTGGACCGACACCGGGAAGGGCAGGTTGCCCTTCACGGCATTGAGCACGGTGATGGCGCTCGCCAGCACTTCCACCTGGCCGGTGGCCAGCTTCTCGTTGATCGATTCGGCCGGGCGCTCGCGCACCGTGCCCGCCACCTGGACCACGGTTTCATTGCGCAGCTGCTCGGCCGCCGCAAACGCCCCAGCCCCCAGGTCCGGATCCACGGTGATCTGGATCGTGCCGCTGCGGTCGCGCAGGTCGATGAAGATCACGCCGCCGTGGTCGCGGCGCCGGTCCACCCAGCCGCACAGCTGCACGGCCTGGCCGCTGGCGTCCTGACGCAGGTCGCCGCATCCGTGGCTGCGCATGGGGGAAAACAAGCAGATCGGCGATTTTCCCACGGCGCCCGTCACGCACACGACATCGTGCGGGGCAGCGGGCGAGGCTAGATGGTGCCTGCTGTCGTGATCTGACCATGAATCGACGCCAATTGCTCATCGGTTCTGCCGTTGGCATGGCGGGTGCTGCCCTGCCCACGGTGATGGCCCGCAGCTCCCGAGCCGCCGGGGCCATGGATCATGAGCTGCTCAAGAACCTCCAGGCCTGCACCCCGAAGGATGCCCTCTCCCATCTGATGGAGGGCAACGCCCGCTTCGCCAAGGCCTGGAGTGCAGCCGGCGGGAACGCAAACGCGGCCCAGCGGATGGACATTCTCAACGACATCTGGGAGCGGGATTGCCATCTGGATCCGGTGGCCCTGGGCCAGGGTCAGAAGCCCTATGCCGCCATTCTTTCCTGCGCCGATTCGCGGGTTGATCCGGGCTGGGTGTTTGCCTGCGGGTCCGGGGAGCTGTTCCAGGTCCGCAATGCTGGCAATACCGCCTTCGGCGATGGCATTGCCTCCCTGGAATACGCCGTGGCGGTGCTTGGCACCCCTCTGGTGATCGTGATGGGCCATAGCGGCTGTGGCGCCGTGACGGCCGCCATGGGCAGCGAGCCGCTCACCCCGCTGCTGGAGGCTCTCGTGAAGCCGATCCGGGCCAGCGTGCGCAGTGGCGATGACCTCACCCAGGTGATCCAGGGCAACGTGCGTTACGCCACCAGTCAGCTCACCAGCCGCAGCACGGCGCTCAAGGACGCCGTGGCCGCCGGCAAGCTCTCGATCGTCAGTGCCTATTTCGACATCAGCAGTGGCAGGGTGACCCTGCTCTGAGCGGGGGAGACCGCTTCACGCGGCAGCGCGCCGGTAAAAGGGGCGCTTCACCACAGTGGCCGGCTCCGCTCTGCCGCGGATCTCCACCGCCAGTTCGCTGCCCAACCGGGCGAGGTGGCTGGGCACGATGGCCATGGCGATCGCCTTGCCCAGGCTGGGTGCCCAGCTGCCGCTGGTCACCTCGCCCACCACCGCGCCGTTGTGCAGCACCGTGTAGCCGTGGCGTGCGATCGCCCGGCCCTGCAGCTCCAGCCCCACCAGCCGGCGCTGAACCCCCTGGGCGCTCTGGCGCTCCAGCACCGGGCGGCCGATGAATGCTTTGGGCATGTCCAGATGGACGAGCCAGCCCAGCCCCACCTCCAGCGGGGAGGTGCTTGCATCCATGTCCTGGCCGTAGAGGTGCATGGCGGCCTCCAGGCGCAGGGTGTCGCGGGCGCCGAGGCCGCAGGGCGTGACCCCCGCCGCCAGCAGCTGGTGCCAGAGCGCGATGCCGGCCTCCCTCTCCAGCAGCAGTTCGAAGCCGTCTTCGCCGGTGTAGCCGGTGCGGCCCACGAAGGCGGGGGCCCCAGCGGCGGCGCCCTCGGCATGGGCGAGGGTGAGGTCGCGATGGCCGAAGCGGGGGAGGCCGGCCAGATCCACCCCCGCCAGCGCCTCCAGCCGGCGCGGGGCGTCGGGCCCCTGCAGGGCCAGCAGCACGCCGTCACCCTTGCGGTCGCGGATGGCGACCCCGCTGGGCTCCAGGTTCTGGCGCAGCCAGGCGGTATCGGCCTCGGCGCAGGCGGCGTTGATCACCACCAGCAGTTCGTCGCGCTCGCCCTCCTCCGCCACCACGCGCCCGCGGTCGTAGACGATCAGGTCGTCGCGGATGCCGCCGCTGTCGTTGAGCAGCACCGTGTAGCAGGCCTCGCCCGGACCGATTCGGAACAGGTCGCTGGGCACCAGCGTCTGCAAGGCGTCCTTGACGCCGTCGCCGCGCAGCTCGAGCACGCCCATGTGGGAGATGTCGAACGCACCGCAGTGCTTGCGCACCGCCTGGTGCTCGGCCATCAGACCGCCGTACTGCACCGCCATCTCCCAGCCGGCGAAGGGCACCATGCGGCCTCCGGCGGCCACGCTGGCGGCGTGCAGGGGGGTGTGCAGGAGCGCCATGGGGGCCGGTCGCGGGACACCTGAGGTTATGGCTGCGAAGAGATTCGGAAGATGCGGGAATCCGGCGCGACAGCACGAAGAGCACTCCCTACCGTTGGCGCTCCAGCCATCGGCCCATGGCCAGCCAACACAGTTGCCGAGGCTGTCGCCATGGGCAGCCTCCCCAGAACGGTGCCATGGGCTGGTGTCGTCTGCGTCAGCTACCGATCCATCCGGAGCTGGTGGCTGAGCTGTCCTGTCACCACTGGACGGCGCGGGAGCCCCGACTGCCCACCCTGAATGCCCAGGTGCTCACCACCCCTGTGCAGCCCAGCGCGCCAACGGCCGGGCTGCAACTCAGCCTGGAGGGTGCTCTGCGCCAGCCGCGTTGACAGCCCTGACGGCCGGGCCGGTTGCGCGCAAACCCGAACAAACCCTGAAGAAATCAGCGTCCTGGCTGCTGATCTGCTCGCTATGCACCTTCTGGTGCCGTTTACCAGTTGTAATGGGTTGTTCAGTAAGGCCCGGAGGTGACGGGATTGGTTGCGACGCCAGCGGTGTGCACGCCAGTCGATCTGATGGCGGCCCAGGTTGAATCGGAGATCCTCACCCTGCCCACCGGCGCGGGAGTGTTTGAGCGGGGTCAGCCGGCGGACTCGATCTACGCCATGCGCCGCGGCATCGTGGAGGTGCTGGGCGAGGACGGCGAAAAACTCTGTTATCGCCCGGGCGAGCTGTTCAGTTACCAGGACATCCTCTGGGGAGAGGGTCTGTACCGCAACACCGCCCTGGCTCGCACGCCCGTGGAGATGGTGCGCTTGGATCGGCTGCGCTTCCTCAACCTGCTGCACAACCACCCCACCCTCGCCCTGCTGCTGATCGGCCAGCAGCACGAGCGCCTGCGCGAGCAGCGCACCAGCGGCACCTGCTGCTACTGACCCCGGGCCTCAGGCCCCCAGCAGCAACAGCAGGCTGCGCACCACCTTGGCGGCCAGCACGCTGCTGACGCCGCTGGGGTCGAGCTGGGGGGCCAGTTCCACCACGTCGGCGCCCAGCAGGGTGTGGTGGCGCAGCTCGGCCACCAGCTCCGCGAAGTGGCTCCAGTGGAAGCCGCCCGGTTCGGGGGTGCCGGTGCCGGCCATCACGGCCGGGTCGAACCAGTCGAGGTCCACCGTGAGATAGAGCGGCCTGCCGCGCAGGGGCCGCAGCGCCTCGGCCATCGCGTCGATGGCCACCAGCCGGCCGCTCTGGCGCAGCTCGCTGAATTCCTCGCGGGTGCCGCTGCGGATGGCGATCTGCAGCAGCTGCTGGCTGGGCAGCACCTCCAGGCAGCGGCGCATGGCGCAGGCGTGGCTGTGGTGGGCGCCCAGCCATTCGTGGCGCAGGTCGGCGTGGGCATCGAGCTGCACCAGCACCAGATCGGGGTGCTGGGCCGCCACCGCCGCCACGGCGCCGGAGCTGATCGAGTGCTCGCCGCCGAGCATCAGGGGCTTGAGGCCGAGACCGAGCACGGCTTCAGTGGCCTGCTTCACGGCGGCCACCACCGGCTCTGGGGCACCGAAGGGAATCGCCACGGCGCCCAGGTCGGCGAAGGCCAGGTCTTCGAGGTCTCGGTCGAGCTGGGGGCAGTAGGTTTCCAGGCCGCTGCTCACCTCGCGGATCGCCGCCGGCCCGAAGCGGGTGCCGGGGCGGAAGGAGGTGGTGCCGTCGTAGGGCACGCCGAACAGGCCCACCCGGCAGCCGGCCGGGTCGCGCTGGCTGCCCATGTAGATGGCGCCGTCGGTGTCGAACATCAGCCCAGCTCGCGCTCGATGGCGGCGGGGATGGCGTCAAAGGCGCCGCGCTGCCAGCGGGGGCTCCAGATCTCACAGCCCTCGGCCACGGCCGCCGCCCGCCCGGGGTCGGGTTGGCGATAGCGCGGGCCATCGATGGCGGCGAAGGTCCAGCTCCACCAGCCGCTGGGATACATCGGCACCCAGCCGTAGAGCGGGTCGGCATGGCCGAACACCGAGCGGATCAGGCGCACGGTGTCGAGATGCACCTGGCGGAAGGCCTCGGGGGATTCGCTCTGGCTGGCGAACACGCCACCCGGCCTGAGGATGCGGCGGCAGTGCTCGAAGAAGACGCGGTTGAACAGCCCCTCGGCCGGGCCCGCCGGGTCGGAGCCGTCCACGATCACCACGTCGTAGCTGGCGTCCGGGGCATTGGCGGTCCAGGCGATGCCGTCGCCCACGGTGAGCTGGAAGCGGGGGTCGCTCCAGCAGCCGCCCCCGATCGAGGGAAGGTGCTGCTGGCTCCACTCCACCACCAGGCCGTCGATCTCCACCATGTCAAGGTGCTGCACGCTGCTGTGGCGCAGGCACTCGCGGGCGGTGCCGCCGTCGCCGCCTCCGATCACCAGCACCCGCTCGATGCGCTCGGCGCCGCAGAGGGCCGGGTGCACCAGGGCCTCGTGGTAGTGCCGCTCCTGGCGCTCGGCGGTCATCCAGCAGCCGTCGAGCAGCAACCCTTTGCCATAGCGCTCGCTGTCGATGATCGTGACGCGCTGGAACGCCGACTGCTGCTCGGCGATCACCCGGCCTTCCAGGCCGTAGCGCACGCCGTCGAACACTTCATCGATCCAGGCCATGGCGGAGGGAGGGCAACGTCCAGCCTTGCGCATCGCCGGTGTGCCGCTCGCCACCCAGACTCGCCGCTGGTGTTGACCGACCTGAGGTGAGGGATGGCGGGCGAACGTCCCGGTGTCGATCTGCGGGTTGCCCCAGACCTGCTGATCCCGGCGGCGGAGCTGGCCTGGCGTTTTTCGCGCAGCTCCGGCCCTGGCGGCCAGAACGTGAACCGCACCGACTCGCGGGTGGAGCTGGTGTGGGATCTGGCCGCCAGCGCCGCCCTGCCGCCCCTGCTGCGGGCCCGGGCCCTGCGGCGGCTGGAGAGCCAGCTGGTGGCGGGCTGTGTGGTGATCGCGGCCAGCGAACATCGCTCCCAGTGGCAGAACCGGGTGGCGGCCCGGCGGCGGCTGGTGGAGCTGCTGCAGGATGCCATCCAGCCGCCGCCGCCGCCGCGGCGCGCCACCAAGCCCACGCGTGGATCGGTGCAACGGCGTCTCGCGGCCAAGCGGCAACGCAGCGCTGTGAAACAGCAGCGGCGGGGTGGGGTTCAGCTGCCGGACGATTGAACGGGGCCGGCACCCTCCGCCCTGATCCGGGCCTTGGCCTCACGCCACAGCCCCTCAAGCTCCTGGATGCTGCGGCCCTGGAGGTTGCCGCCCAGGGCGGCCTCCACTCTGGAGAAGCGATCGAGGAAGCGGCGGTTGGTGCCCGCCAGACCCGCCTCCGGGTCGAGGCCGCACCAGCGCGCCACGTTCACCAGGGTGAACAGCAGATCGCCCAGCTCCTCTTCAGCGTGGGCCGTGTCGCCGCTGGTCTGGGCCTCGGCCACCGCCTCCTTGAGCTCGTCGAGCTCCTCGTGCACCTTGGCCCACACTCCGTTGAGGTCATCCCATTCGAAGCCGGCGGCAGCGGCCTTGCGGGAGATGGTCATGGCACCGGCCAGGGCCGGCTGGCCGCGCACCTTGCCTGCCAGCCGGTCGATGAGGGGGCTGGCCGACGACGGGATTCCAGCGCCTGCCCCGGCCCGCTCCTCCTCCTTGATCGCCTCCCAGCTGCGGCGCACGGCGGCACTGTCGGCGGCCTGGCCATCGGCGAACACATGGGGGTGGCGGCGCACCAGCTTGGCGCTGATGCCGCGGGCGATCTGGGCCAGATCGAAGCGGCCGGCCTCGCTGGCGATCTGGGCATGGAGCACCACCTGGAGCAGCAGGTCGCCGAGCTCCTCCGCCAGGTGGGCGTCGTCGCCATGGCGGATCGCATCGGCCACCTCGTGGGCTTCTTCGAGCACGTAGGGCACCAGGGAGGCGTGGGTCTGCTCCTGGTCCCAGGGGCAGCCGCTCTCGGGGTCGCGCAGCCGGGCCACCACCGCCACCAGCTCCGCCAGGGCCCCCAGCTCGATCAGTTCTTCTCTGGATCGGCCAGGGGGACGATCGGCGTCCATCGGGATTGCCTGCGGGGCGCCCACCCTCTCATCCCCCGTGGGTTGGGGCTGTCGCCGGCTTTGCCGGGCCCCAAGGGCGGGCCAGGGGCTCGCCGATGAACACCCCCTGGCCCGGCATGGCCACGCTGCGCCAGTAGGCCTCGATCAGGGTGTCGCCGCGGCGGTAGGCGGTGAGCAGCAGGCCCGGGCTGGGGAACTTCGCCAGAAAGTTGCAGGGCTCCACCACCGTGCCGTAGCTGCCCGTGGCCCCGGCCTCCAGCCAGCGCAGGGCGCTCATCTGGCCGGCTGGGGTGGGCTCCGCTGTGAGTTCTCCGCCGAAGGAGGTGAGATGGTCGGCCACGGCACCGGGGCGGAAGCTGTTGCTGGTGATCCCCTCCACCTTCACCAGCCCGGTGAACAGCGCGATCACGTCCTTGGCGCCCTCAAGCCTGTCGCTCCTGAGCATTTGCACCTTGAGCAGGGGCGCCAGCTGCCGTTGCACGCTGCCGTAGAGCACCGACCGCACATTGCGGGCCCGATCGCTGGTGCTGAGCAGGTAGGCCGTGCCCGCAGGGGCGGTGCCATCGGCCGCGATGCCGCGCCGGATCAGCGCCCGCACCTGGCTGGCGTCCACGCCCGCCAGCAGCATGCTGGGGCGGACGCCCAGCTCATCCCAGGGGCGGCGGACGCCGCCGCGGGCGTAGTACGGGCTGGGGCGGCTGAGGCGGCAGCCCTGGGCGCACCAGCGCGAATCCACGCCCAGGCTGAGGGCACTGGTGATCGACTGGCAGCCCACCCGCCAGGGGGCGGTCCAGGCCACGGCGTAGGCCTGCACGTGGGCCGGCGTCTGGCGCAGGATCTCCTCCCGCAGGCGCGCGAAGGTGCGCGGATCGAGGTTGGGGCTGCCCGGGGGGAAGCGAACGCGGATCAGCTGGCGGGCGGGAATGCCACGGGCCTGCAGATAGAAGCGGCCCAGCTCGGCGCTCTGGGGATCCGCCTCGTTCACCACCACGGCCACATCGGCGGGGCCGAGGCCCGCTTCGCTGGCTGGCACGGGCCTGGGTTCCCTGGCGCTGGGGCGGTAACGGGGGGAGCCGGCCGCCAGCAGCAGGGCCAGGGCCAGCAGCCAGAGAGCCCGCCGGCCGGGCCGCGGTGTGGATGGGCTGATGGGTGACAAGGCGTTCAAGCCCCGGGGCTGCTGACACCTCCAGCCAGCCTATGGGCGCCGCCGGCGCCGGCGGCGCAGGGGGCGGGGCAGGCGGGGCATCGGGTCGCCGTCCTGGATCAGATGCAGCCAGCTGCTCGCCTCCACACCCGCCAGCGCACTGATCAGCAGGGGCCGCTGCTCCTGCCACAGAGCGGGCAGGGCCTGCCGCATCCAGGCCACTGCCGGCACCCCCAGGGCCTGCAGGGCCGCCGCCGCCAGCAGGCCGATGCCGGCCAGGTAGGCCAGGCGCCCCGCGCTGCCCAGCAGCGGGCTGTGGGAGACCACCGACCGATGGGAGAGACAGCGCCGGTAGGGCCACCACAGCAGCCGCAGCGATCCCCAGCGCCGGGTGCAGTTGGAGCGGGTGTCGAGGTCGGGGGAGAGCATCAGGCCGCCCAGCAGGAAGCCCAGGCCGGCGCAGCCCACGCCTGCGCTCCCCAGCCACGGGCCCCAGAGCAGGCCGAAGGGCAGGGCCAGCAGCCAGGTGGCGCGGTCGTGGTCGCGGCCGCTGGCCATGGCTCAGGGCCGCCCCGGCGGCGGCAGCTGGCGCAGACGCCGGCCGCTGCCATCGCCCCGCCGCCAGCGGTGGTTGATCCAGTAGTACTGCTCCGGGTAGGCCTGGATCCAGGGCTCCTGCCAGCTGCAGAGGGCCTGGGCCTGGCGCTGCAGTCCCTCCGCCCCGGGTTCGGGCAGCAGCGGATCGCCGCAGATCAGCCGGAAGCGGCCATCGCGTTCGCGCACATGGGCCACGGGAAACAGCGGGGCATCCGTGCGCTGGGAGAGCCGCATCGGGCCCGACTGGAGATGGGTTTCCACCCCCAGCCAGTCGACGGTGAGGCGATTGCGGTTGCTGCGCAGATCGGTCATCACCACCAGCACGCCGCCGCGGTGCAGCCAGCTGAGGATGGCGCGGTGGTCGAATTTGGAAATCCAGTGGCAGCGGCTGTTGGCGCTGCGGGCGGCATTGAGCAGCCGGTCGGATTCCGGGTTGTGGGCGGGCTTGTAGATCACGGCCAGCTGGTCGAGGTGTTCACTCAGCCAGCGCAGCCCCAGATCCCAGCAGCCGAGGTGGAGTGAGCCCACAATCACGCCCTGACCAGCGGGCCGCTGCTGCAGCGTCTTGAAACCGTTCCCCTCCACCAAGATGCGGCCTGGATCGACCGGCTCGATGATCGATTCCAGGCAGGACAGGAAGAACTGCTCCAGCGACCGGCGCGCCAGCTGCTGCCGCTGGACTGGCATCAGGCCCGGGCCATAGATCCGTTCGAGGTTGGCGCAGGCCGTGTTCAGGCGCCGGGCCAGCAGTGGGCTGCCCAGCCCCAGGCCGAGCCGGATCGCCCGCTGCATCGTGGCGTGTGTCCTGCCCCTCAGCAGCGCCAGCAGCAGGCGTACGCCCCACGCTTCCAGCCGCCAGCGCAGCCTGCGCCGCAGGGGCGTGATCGACAGGGGTGGCTGCGGTAGCGTCCTGGTCAAGCGCGATTAGCTCAGCGGTAGAGCGCCTGCCTTACAAGCAGGATGTCGCTGGTTCGAACCCGGCATCGCGCATTCCAGGCAGGGCTTGAAAAATCGGCTGGAAGCCTCTTCTGAACTGGCTTTTGGGGTTCCAGCGCGTGGTTGGCTCTGCACGGGAGTGCCGGATGTGGGAGGGGACCTTCTCACATACCTTCTCATCCCCTGTCATCTCATCCCCTGTCATCCTTATCCGCCGTCGCTCAGTTTGCTGCTCATGGGTGAAAACGTCCACCGATGGTCATGGCGCCGCAGGATCTGCTCAGAGAGTTTCAAGCGTCACAACCGCTGCAGCTGAATCCTGGAAAGCTGCAAGCCTGATCAGCGCTCTGGGTGCCAGAGCAAGAGCTCGACCTTGGTAGTCCTTCGGCAGCGTTGCTGGTTCAGGGGTGAGTTCCAGGCTTCCCAAGGCGAATCAGACCAAGGCGGGCGATTGATGCTGTTCATGGCATCACGGCTGCATTGGTGCTAAGAAAACACTCGCTTGAGCCAACTTGGGCGAGCACGGCTATGCAGAAACTGCATCATTGATGGCCAGCTCAGGTTGATCGCGCGAGCATCCTTCCTTTGGGGGTTTGCTTTAGGATGGTCTCACTCTTTGCGCTGCCAGGGATGGACATGCCGAGGCGTCCATCCAACAACAGGACCTGAAACTGCGGCCAATCTGCAGCAGTTCAGCTGATGACAAAGGCCAGATCAGTGTTGCTACGCTGATGCCACTGGCGGCTGGATTGAAGGGTTCATGATTGAACAGCCTTTGCACATGCCCCTCGCTGCTGCCGAAGTCAGGGTGCTGGCTGCACCCGCCCGGTTTGTGGATCGATGCGGCGCAACGAGAGCCAGGCTCATGAAGGCGCGATCGCTCATGCAGATCATCGATATCCTGGACGGACTCGGCTACAACCATCTGACGGCGGATCTGCTGATCCGGGCACGCCACCATCTCGGCTGCACGGGTTGGATCTGGCAGCGATCTTCAGGGCAATTCCAGGACCATCTCTACATCCTCTCCCTGATCACCCTGATCGACAGGCACATCCATCCAGGTCTGCCGCCAAGTCAGCTCAGCTCATCCGAGCCATCTCAGGGGAGCAGCTCTGAGGAGATCCACACCGGTCCGACCCTCGACCAAGCTCTCAACACCGTTCGCGCCCACGGCTATCTCCCCGTGAAGCTTCACTCCTTGCTGGATGTCCTGGACATTGACGCACCGGCTGGGAGCTCCCAGGCGCGCCGATTCAGCCGATAGGCTCGGGCCTCTGGCAGGCTGATCTTTTGCGCCAATCCTCCACCGATTCCAGCTCTGAGGCAGCACTGCAGCAGGCGTTTCACTACGAGCCCGTGGAGCGTTTCGGCGAGGGGCTCACCACCAGCCGGCCCTGGAACACCACGGCCCTGGCTGGTGTGGAGCGGCTCAATGGCCGGGTGGCGATGGTGGGGTTCGCCGCTGCCCTGATCGGCGAATGGCTCACCGGCCATGGGCCGGCCGGCCAGGTGCTGGCGCTGCTGCGCTGGTATCTGGGCTGAGCGGCCGGGGGCAGGATTTCGCCGCCCACCCGTTTGCTGGCCATGGTGCGGGGGTGGTTGGCTGAAGCCGGTGTGCCGTCCCCGTCCGTTCACTCCGCCCAGTCAGCGCCGCCTCTGGTGCTGGTGCATGGGCTGCTGGATACCCCCGCCGTGTTCAACGGCCTCAAGCGGGAGCTGGCCGGCCGCCGCGAGCCGCTGCTGATTCCGGCCCTGCCCCTGCGCCTCGGGCGCACGCCCGCCCTGGAGGCGGCCGAGCTGCTGGGCGGCCATATCGAGGCGGCCTTCGGCCGCGATCAACCGATCGATCTGCTCGGTTTCTCGATGGGCGGGGTGATCGCCCGCAGCTGGTTGCAGTTGCTGGGCGGGCTGGGTCGCACCCGCCGCTTCTTCAGCGTGGGCAGCCCCCAGCAGGGCACCCTCACCGCCCGTCCCTGGCCGTCGCGGCTGTTCCGGGGCATCGCCGATCTGCGCAACGGCAGTGTCCTGCTGGAGCGGCTCAACGGCGACCTGGACGGTCTGCGCCGGATCGAGTGCCACAGCTTCTACTCGGCGATCGATCTGGCCGTGCTGCCGGGCTGGCG
>JBIIXY010000151.1:0-4472 GCA_044347105.1 Prochlorococcaceae cyanobacterium | reverse complement strand
CATGCCCGAGCGGGCCTGTGCCGTGCTCGCCGCCGAACTGGGCGCCGCCGAGCACAAGCTCACCAGCTTCCGGCGTGAAACCCCGGCCGCCATCGCCGGCAGCGAACGGGAGCCCGCCCTCACCGCCTGATCCGGGTGCCAACAAGGCGGAGGTGATCGGCGACACCTCCGCTGGCGCCATTCCTGCCAAACATGGGCCAGGCGCCACCCTCGGACTGTGCAGGATTCCCTGGCCCACTACCTGCAGACCATTGCCCGCCATCCCCTGCTCACGGCCGAGCAGGAGATCCTGCTGGCCAAGCAGGTGAGGGCCCTGCCCGAGCTGCGCCGGCTCAGCCTGGAAGAGCTCACCCCCCGGCTCAAGCGCCGGATCATGGCCTGCGAGCGGGCCCGGCAACGGATGGTGAATGCCAACCTGCGCCTGGTGGTGACCCTGGCCAAGCACTACCGCGCTGAGCATCTCAGCCTCCAGGACCTGATCCAGGAGGGCAACCTGGGGCTGATGCGGGCGGTGGAGAAATTCGACCCCACCCTCGGCTACCGCTTCTCCACCTATGCCAGCTGGTGGATCCGCCAGGCGATCAGCCGGGCCATCGCCGACAAGGACCGCACGATCCGCATCCCCGGCCACACCAACGCCCTGCTGCGCAAGGTGCGGCACACCGCTGAACAGCTGGAGCGCTCCGGTGTGCACGCCCCATCCCTGAACCGCATTGCCCTGGAAGCCGAGCTGGACGCGGAGGCGTTGTCCAAATCGCTGCTGCTCACCCGCAAGGTGTCCTCCCTGGACAGACCCGCCCAGGCCGGGGACGGACCGCTGCTGGTGGAAGCGCTGGCCGCCGACGAAGACGACGCCTACGACCATCTGCATCGCAACACCACCCTGGAGCAGGTGCGCCACCGGCTGGGCTGCCTCAGCGCCCAGGAGCGGCTGGTGGTGGAGCGACGCTTCCTCTGCCCCTGGCCGCCTTCGCTGCAGGAGGTCAGCGATGAACTGGGCATCTCCCGCGACATGGTGCGTGCCCTGGAGAAGCGGGCGATCCGTCGGCTGCGCCAGGACCTGCGCCGCGCAGGCCAGTCCTGAATGGCTGAGCCTCAGTCGTCGAGCAGGTTGCCGCGGCTGTCCTTGAGGTCTTTCCAGAGCTTGCGGATCTCGGCGTAGGCCTGCTCCTGGCTGAGCTTGCCGTTGCTCTGCAGGCCCACCAGCAGGCCCACCCGTTCGGCAAACGATTCCAGGTTCTGATGAAACATCAGCCGCTGGGGCGTCCAGTCTGGGGCGCGGTAAGAGGAATGGGCCTCCAGAGGGGAGCGGATGGGCGACACAGAGGAGCCGTGATCCCCTGCGGGCTCATCGGGCTGACGATCGCCAGGGGATGCCGCCATAGGGTTGGTCGACGAGGAGGACTGAAGCCTCCAGCACGCGGTGCTCGACCATAGCCAGTGGTTGTTAAGAACGGATGAAGGGCCGTGCCGTGGCCTGGAACACCGACAGCGGCGCGGAAGCTGCCCAGGATCACTGGGTCCCGGCTGCTATGGGGGTCCCGTGGCCCAACCCGCTTCCCGGCTGTCGCTGCTGCCGGACGTGCTGCTCTGCCTGCTGCTCCAGGCCACCATTGTGGGGAGTGCTCAGATCGTCGATCGCTGGATCGCCCCCGAACCGCCGTGCTGCGTCCTACCCCGGCCACTCTGAGTTCCCGCCTGCTGGAGGAGCGGCCCGCCAATCTCCCCAGCCACCTCTATGTAACCGGCGGGCGCCCGCTCACCCAGTTCTGCGCCGTGGTGCTGGAAACCGATGGCCCGCGGCTGGAACACCTGCAGCAGCCGGAGCAGCTTGGCCGCATCCTGGCCCTGGGCCGCCCCCTGTGGCTGCGGGTGATGGGGCTCGGCCAGCCCGAACGCATCGGCGCGATGCTCACCCAGCTTGAGGTGCCGCCAGCGCTGCTGCCGCCGCTCCTGGACATCCCCCAGCGGCCGCGGGTGGATGCGGTGGACAACGCGCTGCTGGTGGTGCTGCACCGCCTCAGCTTTGCCCGCGACCCCTCCCATCTGATCAGCAGTCAGCTGGGGCTGCTGCTGCTGCCGAACCTGCTGGTGAGTTTCGAGGAGAGCCACCACGGCGATGCCTTCCCCGAACTGCTCGACTGGCTTCGCTCGCGGGTGGGCAGCGGCGATCAACGCGATCTGGCCAACATCATGCACCTGCTGATCGACGACGTGCTTGATGAGCTCCATCCGATGCTGGAGCAGATCGCCAACCGGCTGGACGATCTGGAATCGGCCGCCCTGCGCGATCCCAAGCCCAAACTGCTCACCCGCACCTTCGGCCACCGCAGCAACCTGCGCCGGATCCGCGGCCAGATCTGGCCCCTGCGCCACCAGATCAAGATGGTGTTGCGCCAGGGCCAGGACCTGCTCGGCCCCGAGGCCTGGGCGGGCTTCACCGAGATGGGCGAACTGGTGGAGCTGCTGTTCGGCAACTGCGAGCTGCTGCGGCACCAGTGCGACGCCATCACCCAGGCCTATGCGGCCAGTGTGGGCAACCGCATGAACCAGGTGATGAAGACGCTCACCATCCTCACCAGCATCTTTGCGCCGCTCACCTTCATCGGCGGCATCTACGGCATGAACTTCGAGTACATGCCCGAACTGAAATGGCGACTGGGTTACGCCTATGCCCTCACCCTGATGGCCCTGATCGCCGCCATCCAGGCCTGGTGGCTGTGGCGGCGTGGCTGGTTCGAGGACTGGACCACTCCACGCTGAGGAGCGCAGCCCTGCGGCACAACCTGGCCTTAACCGGCGAGCCGGCGGCGGCGCTGCAGAGTTGAGTGAGGCCCTCCCAGGCAGAGCGTTCCCGTGAGCCAGCCCACCCGCCAGGGGATCAGCAACGGAGCCCATGGGCACTCCCTGCTGAAAGCGCACTGCAAGCGGCTGGTGGCGCTGCAGGGCCCTGTGCTGGGCGACAGCGACGCCGAGCCCCTGCATCAGCTGCGGGTCACCATGCGCCGGCTGCGCGCCACCCTGGCCCAGTTCGGCCCCTGCCTGGTGCTGCCGAACGTGGTGAACGACCGCCGCCTGGCCAAATCCGTGCAGCGGCTGGGGGTAGCCCGGGACCTGGATGTGCTGCGGGACCGACTCGAAGCGGTGCTGCTGCCCCAGCTGCCCCAACCGGAGCAGCAGCGGCTCAAACCGGTGCGGCGCCAGCTGGCCCGGGAGCGGCGCCTGGCAGGCGAACAGCTGGCATCGGTGCTCAAGAGCTCTCGCCACCTGGAACTGATCGCCCAGCTGCAGGCCTGGCTGAAGCAGCCCCGCTACACCGCCCTGGGCGAAGAACCGCTGCTGCACTGGATCCCGGAATGGACGCTGCCGGCCAGCACCAGCCTGATGCTCCATCCCGGCTGGTGGCTGGAACGGCCCGGCCAGGACAGCGCCAGCCTCCACAGCCTGCGCAGACAGCTGCGCAGCCTGCGCTACCGGCTGGAGAACCTTGAGGCCTATCTCTCCCCGGCGGGCTGCCAGTGGATCGCCGACCTCAAGCAGGGCCAGAGCCTGCTGGGCGAGCTGAACGATCTCGATGTGCTGCGCCGGGCGATCGCCGACCAGAGCACCGACGGGCTTGAAGACAGCCTGCCCCAGCTGGCCTGGCTGCTGGAGCAGAACCAGCTGCACTGCTGGCGGCGCTGGCGGCAGCTGAGCGAGGGGGTGCATGACCAGGCCAGCCGCAGGCAACGGCTGGCCAACCTGGCCCGATCGGGGCGTGCCGGACAAGGCTGGGCGAGCGGGGCTTGGCAAACCTGGCGCCGGGCCTTAATCGACTTTGCGAGCCGTTTGCGCTAAGTACCACTTTCCTGCCTTGACGTGCGCAACCCCGTGGCTCCCACCCCGATCTGGATGCTCACCGATGCGCGCCTGGCCGACCTGGGAGCGCTGCTGATCTTCCGCCACTGGCTGCGCTGCCAGCTGCAGGAGATGGCCGGCCTTCGGGATGAGGAGCTTTATCCTTTCTTGCCCGATCAACAACGGGAACCCGAAGAGCGCTTCAGCCGCCTGTTCTTCTGAGCCCGTTAGCGCACCAATGCAGCAGATTCGCGTATCGCGGATCACATCGGCTTGGTGTTCTGCGCACTGGTAGCAATTGTCACCAACCCGGTACCGTCCGGCAAGCGCTTTGCGCTATTCCTATCGGTGTGAGGATCCGATGAAACCCTTCCAACAGCTGCTGCTGGCGATGGCCGGCACCGGTCTCTGTGCCCCTTTGGCAGCTACCGCCGCCGAAGTCAATCTGACCGCTGTGAACCAGTACTCCAGCGAGGAGCAGGTCACCAGCGTGTCCCAGTTCTCCGATGTGCGCCCCACCGACTGGGCCTACCAGGCCCTCTCCAACCTGGTGGAGCGCTACGGCTGCGTGGCCGGCTACCCCGACGGCACCTTCAAGGGCGGCCGGGCCATGACCCGCTATGAGGCGGCCGCCC
>JBIIXY010000150.1:0-4473 GCA_044347105.1 Prochlorococcaceae cyanobacterium | reverse complement strand
CGGCCTGATCGAGGGGATCATCTACCTCACCAAGACCACGGCGGAATTTCAGGCTGAGTATCTCGATGCCGAAAAGGATTGGTTCTGACGGCCGCGCTCCGGTGCTGCTGCTGGTGGCCGGTGCCGCGGCACTCAGTTGGGGAGCGGCCTCCGCCATGCCCCACCAGGGTTTCCATCCCCTGGCGCTGCTGGCGGCGCTGCTGCCCCTGCAACTGGCGGCCCTGCTGTTCGCCTTCCGCCGCCCTGGTTAGGGAGGTCCCGAAGTGCCTCCAACAATGCCCCTGGCTCGCCCCAGCCGCGTGGCCAGGACCAGGGGCATGGGCAGCCGGAGCGGAGAGGCGGGGCCTGTTGCTGCTGCAGGGCTGGAAACACCACGATTTGGAAGTAGTGGCAATTCAAGCAATCACCTTTTTGATTGGACTATAATGAAGTGGGTGCTCAGATTATAACCATATGCGTTGTGCAGTAGCGGCAATGCAAGAAATCACGGCTCCTTGAAAATGGCGACCCTCTCGACCGTGGTGAAATTCAAAGACTTGGCAACGCTCTCTATGCCAGCCATGCTGGCGCGAGTGGGTGGCATGACGGCTTGTCAGTTGCTGTTACTCAGGTGACAATAAAAGATGTATTGTTGAGGGCCAGGCGGCTGGTAATAGTAGCAAAACAAATGGATCCTATGGCTCCGCTGCCATCTTGATCATATAACAAGTTCCCGTTGGCACTGTTGTACAGAATCCGTTGGTCTTTTGTATTTGCGCGAGCACCGATGAAGAACGCAGAAGCGGCGAGAGGGCCGGCGGTGGTGAGGGCGGTGAACACGGCATTCTCCAGTTCGATGGTGTCACCTTGGGCGATGGAGAAGTCTCTGATCACATCTCTGTTGGTGGTGGCGTTCAGGGGCGTATCGAAGCGGAAACGATCTGCGCCGGCTCCGCCGGTCAGGGCATCATTGCCGGCACCGCCGTTGAGGGTGTCGTTGCCGCCGCCGCCATCGAGCCTGTTGGCCAGGGCGTTGCCGGTGAGGGTATCGGCGAGGCCCCCGCCGATCACGTTCTCGAACACGATGCCCGAGCCCAACGAGAGGCTGAGGTTGGGGTTGACCACCTGGCTGGTGGCCAGGTCCAGACGCAGGGCGATCGAGCGGTTGGTGGTGGCACTGAAGTCCAGCGTGTCGATCCCACCGCCGGCCTCATTGAGCCTGTCGGCGCCCAGGGCCAGATCGGCATCAAAGCCATAGCTGTCATTGCCGGCTCCACCGATCACGGTGTCATTGCCGGCGCCGCCGATCAGGGTGTCGTTGCCGCCATCGCCATCGAGCCTGTTAGCCAGGGCGTTGCCGGTGATGAAGTCGTGGTTGGTGGTACCGCGTACGTTGACGAAGTCTTTGATGAAGAAGGCCTGGTCGCCGATCCTGGGGATGTTCTTCACAAGCAGGAAGCTGCCTTCGAGGTCGATCTCGAAGGAGGTCGGCTGAGGGCCGCCGGTGAAGCCGTCAATCACGTTGGTCTGGCCGGCGGCGCCGATGATGCGCTCCATGCGGGCGATGGTGTCGGTGCCGAGCGCGCCCTTCTCGATGATTCCCTGCGATTTCAGGGTGACCGCAGTGCCGAGCGCGCCATAGTCGATGGTGTCGAAACCATCGAGGCCGTCGTAGCTGTCATTACCTGCTGTTCCAAAGAAGACATTACCGGCGCCGTCTCCGACAACGGTGTCGTTGTTGCTGGTACCGCGCACATTGGTGAAGTTCTGGACGAAGAAGCTGGAGCTGCCGATGCCGGGGATGCCGTTGACCGTCAGGTTGCTGGTCGCCAGGTCGATCTTGAAGCTGGTGGCCTGCTGGCCGCCGACCGTGCCGTCGATGACATTGGACTGGCCGAGCGCGCCGATGATGCGCTCCATGCGGGCGATGGTGTCGGTGCCGAGCGCGCCCTTCTCGATGATTCCCTGCGATTTCAGGGTGACCGCGGTGCCGAGCGCGCTGTAGTCGATGGTGTCGTTGGTGTCGAAACCACCGGGGCCGCCGTCGTAGCTGTCATTACCTGCTGTTCCAAAGAAGACATTACCGGCGCCGTTGCCGACAACGGTGTCGTTGTTGCTAGTGCCGCGCACATCGGTGAAGTTCTGGACGAAGAAGCTGGAGCTGCCGATGCCGGGGATGCCGTTGACCGTCAGGTTGTTGGTGTCCAGGTTGATGTTGAAGCTGGTGGCCTGCGGGCCGCCGACCGTGCCGTCGATGACATTGGACTGGCCGAGCGTGCCGATGATGCGTTCCAAGCCTGCGATGGTGTCGGTACCGAAGCCGTCGGGCTTCTCGATGATTCCTTGCGACTTCAGCGTCACCCGCTGACCGAGGCTGGAGTAGTCGATGGTGTCGTGGCCTTCTCCACCGTCATACCTGTCGCTACCACTTCCTCCGATAAAAGTGTCGTCTCCACCAAGGCCGTCAAGAATGTTGTTGCCGCCATTGCCGACTAGAACATTATTGTTAGAGTTACCAGTGGCATTGATATTGGCGAAGCCGAGGAGTGTGATATTTTCAATTCCAAAACCACTGTCGCCCTTATTTGCGAAATTGATTGAATAGGAAACGGTAGATCGGATTTCGTCGACGCCGCCAAAAGGATCATTCTCCGGCTCAGTGACGAAGTCGCCTGCATTATCGACGATATAGATGTCGTCGCCGTCACCCGCATTCATGGTGTCGGCGCCTTCGCGGCCATCAACGAAGTCAGCTTCAGCGGTATCGATTGGGGCAATCACGCCACCGGTTACCCCAGGACTTGAAAATCCAGGTACAATAATGTCCGAGTTAGCAGTTCCAGTAATGGTGGCCAAGGCTTGCTTATTGAATAGCTTTAACTTAACCCGGAAACAGTAGTCTATCCGCAGTCAGCTGCTCTTGCCGTCTGTGGAGCTGTCGCAAAAACGTGATCAATCTTTACGCACTGCTGCGTCGCGACGGCGTCCGCCGACTGGTTGGACGGCTCGGGCTTAGCGCTGTGATCACAATTTGCCCGATCCACCTGTCTTGATCGCCTTTGGATGGAATTGCATCCATCGATCCAGGCAGAATGAATGTGGGTCCCAACTGAAAACGGAATGACCGATTGAACGCCCTTTTTGGCCTGAGCGGATACGTGGGCTGTCGCTCTTGTGGGTGATTGGCTGCGTCTGACCCTTCCTTCAACTGCAGCTCGTTCAGTCCTGCAATCCGCACGCGGCCTGCCAGGGCGGGAGGGGCCGGCGGTTTGCCAATCCCTCGCCAGACCTTTTGCGTGCTCGGCTGATCGCCTTCAGCCGGTCTTGGCGGCGCTGCAGCTCCTTGGGCAGATGCTGCCCAGCTTGCCCTTGCCCTGCCTGCGGTGTTCCTGGGCATGCAGGATCTCGGCCTTGCGCATCAGCTCCTTGATCCCCTTCTCCAGCTGGGCCTCCACCCACTGCTTCGGAGAAGCCTTTCGGGCCAACGCCACATGGTCCAGGCTCACTCACCATGCCGGCCTCCTGGCAGAGCCTCAGGAACTGCACGAACAGTTCACTCAGGGCCTCAAGGTTGCTGCGGCGGAACACACTGATCCGGCTGTGGTCCGGCTGCTGGTTGCCGGTGAGCACCCGAAAGGCCAGATCCTGGTGGCAGGCGCGCTCGATCTAGTGCCTCCGGCACGCTGGCTTGCGGCCAGGTCAGCGGGAGGAGACGATGCACTCGCAGTAGGCGTAGACCAGCAGCATCGTCATCATGCGAGGGTCAAAACCCTTCTCGCTACGGGGATCTTTGGCCTGGGTGGGGATCAGGATCTCAGAGAGATCCAACGCATCCACCAGATCCAGCAGGACATACACCTGGTGGTCTTCTGAAAGCCACTCACGCGCTGACGGGCGCAGCAGGGCGGTCTGCTCCGGCTGCCAGGGGCGAAAGGTCTTGCGCTTCTGCATACCCAAGTCTATTGCCCAGACCCATTGCAGTCACAGGGATCTGGGCGGATTCACGGGCGCCTCCGCAGAGGCTGGCTGCCGACTTATGCGCGACACGCTCCTAGAGCGGCTTGATGCCCTGGCCGAGGCCGGAGGCCTCCAGCCAGCGGCTGATCGCTGGCGGCAGCGGGCAGCGCCGGCGGCTGGTGCTGGTGATCGCCAGGTGGCGGCTGAGGGCCCGGGCCGCCGGCTGCTGCTGTTTTTGGAAGCTGTAGTGCAGTTCAAAACTGCCCTGATCGAGGCGGCGGGGGTCCAGCCGGATGGTGAGGGGATCGCCTGCCACCAGCGGGGCCAGAAAGTCGGCCTGGCAGTGCACCACAGGCAGGGCCACCTCCGGGGTGTGCTGAGGGCTGGGGAAGATCTCGCTGGCGGCGAGGCCGAAGCGCTCCAGGCTCTCCTCGTAAGCCTGGTGACACCAGTCGAGCAGCCGCGGGAAGTGGAGCACGCCGGCCGCATCGGTGTCGCCGAAGCGCACCGTGCGGCAGAGCAGCAGCCAGCTGTCGG
>JBIIXY010000186.1:0-2923 GCA_044347105.1 Prochlorococcaceae cyanobacterium | reverse complement strand
CAGCCCCGGAAAGCGACCGAAATCGCTGTCGTTGGAGTGCACCACAGCCTGGTTGTCGATCGCCAGAGCGGCGATGTGCGCATCCGTGAGCAGGGCGCTCTGCAGCACACCGGCTGGGAACCATTCATGGAAGGCGGTCAGGATCACGCCGGTTTTCCGCCGTGGGGTTGCTGAGCCGGCCCAGTTTCGAGTTCCAGGTCATCCACCAGCTGGTTGAGCCGCAACGGGTCAATGCCCGGCAGTGCCGCTGCCCGCATCATCATCCAGGGTGACGTTGGTGCCCATGGTCAAGGTTCGTGGCAGCTCCTTTTTTTAGCGCCATGATCTTTTGCTGGCACACCTTCAAGATGGCAGGGGTGGCGGTTGGCTGGCTGTGCCCCCCGATGTGCGCCCCGTCCCATGCCCGCTGATTCCTCCGGCTCCGCCCTCTCCACCGCCGAGCTGCCAATCCAGGAGGCCACCCTGGAGCTGATCCGCTGGTTCATCCCGATCCTGCACCGCCTGCCCCGGCTGCATCGCCACGGCCTGGGCGACCGGCTGGTGGCCAACCTCTACGAGCTGCTGGAGCAGCTGGCCCTGGCCCGCTACCAGCGCGAGCGGCTGACGATCCTCGAGCCGTTGCGTGGCCGCATCCAGCTGATCGACCTGCGCCGCTACGAGCACGCCAGCCGCCTGATCAGCGCCATCGGCCGCCAGCACAGCGCCTGGCTCGCCCAGCTGCTGCGCGGCGGCTCCTGGAACAACAACCCCAGGAACTGCCGTTCGGCCTACCGCAACCACAACCAGCCCGACAACGCCAACAACAACGTTGGGTTCCGTGTGGTCTGCCTCCCCCAGCATCCTTCATCGACAGAGCCGCTGGAAGGGATTCCAGCGGGAGATCAGGAAGGGTCCAGACCCGCTCCCGTGATCGGCCGGTTCCGCCCGCTGATCCGCACAGCCTGAGCCCTCAACCCGGCTGCGCCTCCAGCCAGGCCGCCAGGTCTTCTGCCCTATGGAAATCGAGCAGGGCATCGGCCAAGGCCTCCAGCTGGGCGAGCGGCAGGGCCTGGATCCGGGCCTGTTGTTGGAGGCTGAGGGTGCCGCAGCGGCGCTGGAGCAGGCGCAGGGTGAGGAATGAGGCTTCAGCTTGACGGCCTTGATCCTGCCCGAGCCCGAAGATCTCCCGGTAGATGGCGCTGCTGGTGAAGTCGTCGAGGGTGATGCCGCCCATGGCGCAGAGTTCGGGGATGGAACGGCCGCTGAAGCGTGCGACCAGGATAGCGGCGATCACGGTGTCGATCTCGCCGGAGAGGGTGGTGCCCGCTGCCGCCTGGCGGATGGCCGTGGCGGTGGCGGGCACTTGAGGCTCGGGGAGCAGCAGCAGGCCCAGGGCTCGCTGCAGGGGCGGTGCATCCGGCGGCAGGCGCTCAGGCGCCAGCTCGATCCAGAGCACCCGCTCGCGCAGAAACTCCTGCACCGGTAAGGGATCGCCGAAGGCCAGCTCCTTGGAAGGGCAGATCACCACCACCCGCCAGTGGCGCAACGGGTAGCCCTGGCGCTGCTGATGACGCAGCAGCAGGGCGCTTTCGCTGTAGAGCCGCAGCAGAAAATCCGGCGCCGCGTCCATCTGGGCCTCCAAGATCAGGGCTGGCTTGTGGGCCAGCTGATCGCTGGAGCGGAGAAGCTGTAGCCCTCCATCGAATCGAGCAGGTGGGCCACCAGGGGCAGGAGGCGATCGCTGCGCTCCTGGAAGAGCCAGAAGAAGAGTTTGTCGCTGGCGACCAAGGGGGGCAAAAATCGATCAGCCAATAGTACGCCTGTACTTTATTGTCTTGATTGCCACGGTTCGGTTGCACGTGGCGCTGGACGTCGGCGTCGGCGACCTTCTGGCTCCAGGCGCCGGCCAAGCGCAGCATTGATCCATCGCCCGTCGCTGGTTCATCCCGATCCTGCACCGCCATCCATGCCACCCCCTGTCGCAGCGCTCTGGCGTTCCTAACGTCGGCGCATGCCTGCCACCGCGCCCAAGGTCAGCTTCCTGCTGCGGCAGCCCCGCTTGGTGCAGGGCTACCGGGAGGAGCTTCCGCCCAACCACGCCCTCACCATGGTGTGGATTCCGCCGGGCCGCTTCTGGATGGGTTCCCCCTCCAGGGAAGCAGGCCGCACTGATGCCGAGGGGCCTCAGGCCCTGGTGCAAGTGCAGGGGTTTTTTATCAGTCAGACGCCGATCACCCAGGCCCAGTGGCGGGCGGTGGCCAACCTCAATGAGGGGACGAAGTGGAGGCGTGATCTGAAGCCCAATCCCTCCCTGTTTCATCCTGATCATTGGCAGGGCAAGGATCAGACTGTGCGCTACAGGCTCGGCGCGCTGCTGGCTGGGGAAGCTTCAACCGACAACCGGCCTGTGGAGCGTGTGAGTTTCTATGACGCTCAGGAGTTCTGCCATCGCTTAGGCCGGCTCACGGGCCGTGCCTACACCCTGCCAAGCGAAGCGCAATGGGAGTTCGCCTGCAGAGCGGGCAACCCTGAGGCCTTCACGTTTGGCGCCACCCTTACACCCATGCTCGCCAACGTGCGCTGGCCGGCAGACACGGACATCTCCGCGCCAGGTCGCCATCAGCAGCAGACCACTCCCGTTGGGCTGTATCCCGCCAATGCCTGGGGGTTGCATGACATGCACGGCAACGTGGGCGAATGGTGCCTTGATCACTGGCGCGAACGCCTTGAAGCACCAGCTACGGATGATGGCCCCTGGCTGATCAAAGACGACCTCGAACTGCTGCGAGAGCGTGTGATTCGTGGAGGATCATGGAACAGTGAAGCGATCCACTGCCGATCGGCGAGCCGCACCTCGGGGGCTCCCCTCCTGCAGGATAGGAAGGTCGGTTTCCGGATGGTTTGTCTGCCCCATCTCCCAACTGAGGAGGCGACGCAGCAGACG
>JBIIXY010000060.1:0-14238 GCA_044347105.1 Prochlorococcaceae cyanobacterium | reverse complement strand
CCCCTGGAGGTAGCGCTCCAGAGGCACCTGCTCCACCAGCGTCCAGCCGCCATGGGCATCCGGCAGGAGGGTGAACGGGCCGGCGAACACCCCGCCCTGCCAGCGCAGACCCTGGGGAGCTTCCAGAGTCACGGGACCCTCCAGCAGCACCGGTGCGCCGGAGCGGCGCAGTTCCAGTACAGAACGTTCGCTGAGATCCTGCTCCAGCCGGCGCGCCGGCCCGAGCCCATCGGGCAGGGGAGCATCAGCCGGCCCCCACACCTCCCAGTCGCGGGGATAGGCGATCACCGCCGCCACGCCGGCCTGCCGCCAGAGGACAGCAGCCTCCTCGGCGCTCTCGTAGCTGGCGAAGGGCCCCAGCACCTGGCGGCGCAGGCGCAGGGGCGTTTCCAGAGGCTGTTGGCGCCAGTGCAACTCCAGCTGGGGAGCCTGATAGCGGGCGCCATCGGCGGTGACCAGGGTCACCATCCCCGCTGCGGCGGTGAGCTGCACGGGCGTGGACGGCCGCAGGCGGGACGCCAGGGCCACCCAGAGCACCGGCTGGCCGGGATCCACCCGGGGCGCGGTGCTCACGGGCCAGTGCAGGGGGTCCGGCGAGCCCTGGCCCAGCGGCTGAGTTGCCGCCTGACAACCTCCCGCCAGGAGCACCGGCAGCAGGCAGGCCATCCGCATCACAGCGCGATGGCGCTGGAGGGCGGATGGGAGAGCCGGCGTCAGCGAGGGGAGGAGGGGCAAGGCCAGAGAGACAGGACTGCCCCAATCCTGCAGGAGAAGGGAGGTGGAGGGATGGTGACGTCGTACTCTGTTCGCTTGTGCCCGCGCCGGAAGACATGCCGAAGCTCAAGTCCCGCAAAGCAGCCGCCAAGCGGTTCAAGGCCACGGGCAGCGGCAAGTTCCTGCGCCGCCGTGCTTTCCGCAGCCACCTGCTCGACCACAAGAGCCCCAAGCGCAAGCGCTACCTGGGAACCATGGCTGTCGTTGACGAACGCGATGCCGACAACGTGAGCGCCATGCTCCCCTACGCCTGAGCACGGCCCCAACGCCGATCCGACCCCGACCACCCGAACCCATCTGATTCCCTGCCATGGCCCGCGTCAAGAGGGGCAACGTTGCCCGCAAACGCCGTAACAAGATCCTTCGCCTCGCCCGCGGTTTCCGCGGCGGCAACGGCTCCCTCTTCCGCACCGCCAACCAGCGGGTGATGAAGGCGCTCTGCAACGCCTACCGCGATCGTCGTCGCCGCAAGCGCGACTTCCGCCGCCTCTGGATCGCCCGCATCAATGCTGCTGCCCGCCTGAACGGCATGAGCTACAGCAAGCTGATGGGCGGCCTGAAGAAAGCGGATGTGCGCCTGAACCGCAAGATGCTGGCCCAGCTGGCGGTGGTGGACCCGGGCAGCTTCACAAGCGTGGTGGGCGCCGCCCGCTCCTGATCGCCTGCTTCCGCATCAGCAGCACTCTTCAACCCACCCCCTAACCCACTCGGTCCCGTTGGACAACCTCCTGCCCCAGGCCTACCTGTTCGGGCTGGTCGCGATTCTGCTCGTGGTCGCCGTGGTGGTGGGTCGACAGATCTGGCGTGTGCGGCGCGATGAGCTCGCTCTTGCTCGCCTTGACCGGCCAGGGGAGGCGTCGCCGGGCGATGCAGCCAGCCTCTATGAGCTGGCCTCCGTGCAGCTGCGCAAACGGCTCTATGGCCAGGCAGTGGACAACCTGAAACGGGCCCTGAAGCTGGCCGAGGCCAATGACGAGCCGAGTGAAGCCCGGGCCCTGATCCAGAACGCCCTGGGCTTCGGACTGGCAGCCCAGAACAACTACA
Source organism: Prochlorococcaceae cyanobacterium (assembly GCA_044347105.1). GTDB lineage: Bacteria > Cyanobacteriota > Cyanobacteriia > PCC-6307 > Cyanobiaceae > NIES-981. The sequence continues at coordinate 12,420 of JBIIXY010000060.1, read as the reverse complement.
AGGCAGCGGTTCGCCACTACCGTTCCGCCCTGGCGGCCAAGGCGGACTATCCCGTGGCCCTCAACAACCTGGCCTTCGCCCTTGAGAAGCAGGGCAAGCTGGAAGAGGCCCAGGCGGCCTACCAGCAGGTGCTGGCCCAGGATGGCAGCAACAAAACCGCGCGCAAGCGCCTGCAGCGGCTGGAGCGAACCCTGGGGGTGAGTCCGGGGGGCAAACAACCCCCGGCGAAACAACCCTCGGCCAAGCTGCCCCAGTCAGAAGGGAACCCGACCTGATCCAGTCACCACAGGCCGCGCACCGCACTGCCGGGGACAGGCTGCACACCAGCAGAACCGGCAGATGCGGCGATCGGCAGCAGGGCCAGGCGACCGCCCTGGTTGGTGAGGCGGGGGGCCTGCCAGCCAGAGAGCTGGAAACCCTGCAGACCGGAGAAGGAACCTCCGATCTCAAGACCGGCCACGTCCTTGCAATCGCAGAGCACCAGCAGATCCAGCTGGTCGGATTCCGCATTCAGATTGCCCTGCACGGGCACCGCAACACCGGCGATGATGATCGTGCCGCGCAGGTTCACGATCTGCCCCATGGCCTCCAGGGAGGAGAGCTGCAGCTCCACCGGCACCACCGCCCCCGTATCAAACGACTGGTAGGTGCCGCTCCAGGTGCGGCTGATCTCCTGGGAGAGCAGCTGGGCCCGGGCCACCGGATCAAACGTCTCCACGGCGTCGGAGCCGACGATGCCGTCACCGCTGAGCGTGCCTGCCACCGGGGGATTGAAGGGGATGAAACCGTCGCTCCCCAGGGGCGTGGCTGCCAGAGCAGCGGTGCTGAGCAGGGGCAGGCCGCAGCACAGCAGTGTGCGGACGGTGATGGGGAACACGGCAGGGAACACGGCTGCGGAGTGGTGTGATGGGAGGCTAGAGCCGTAGACCCCGTGATGCCGGACACAGCCGTGGATGTCGTCAGCCAAGACCTGGCCTCTGCACAGGCCGGTGCTGGGACCTCGAGCGCCGATCCTCTGGTGATCGGCGGCCGCAGCTTCCGCAGCCGGCTGATGACGGGCACCGGCAAATACCCAAGCCTGCAGGCCATGCAGGCCAGCATCGCAGCCAGCGCCTGCGAGATCGTGACTGTGGCGGTGCGCCGGGTGCAGAGCCGGGCCACCGGCCACGCGGGGCTGATGGAGGCGATCGACTGGCAGCGCATCTGGATGCTGCCCAACACCGCCGGCTGCGCCACGGCCGAGGAGGCGGTGCGGGTGGCACGGCTGGGGCGGGAGCTGGCCAAACTGGCCGGCCAGGAGAACAACACCTTCATCAAGCTGGAGGTGATCCCCGACACCCGGCACCTGCTGCCCGATCCGATCGGAACCCTGGAAGCCGCCGAGCAGCTGGTGAAGGAGGGCTTCACCGTGCTGCCGTACATCAACGCCGATCCGCTGCTGGCCAAGCGGCTGGAGGAGGCGGGCTGCGCCACGGTGATGCCCCTGGGTTCTCCGATCGGCTCAGGCCAGGGAATCCGCAACGCGGCCAACATCGCCCTGATCATCGATAACGCCACGGTGCCGGTGGTGGTGGACGCGGGCATCGGCGTGCCCAGCGAGGCCGCCCAGGCGATGGAGATGGGAGCCGATGCCCTGCTGATCAACAGTGCCATCGCCCTGGCCGGCGATCCGGCCGCGATGGCCGGCGCCATGGCCCAGGCCTGCCAGGCCGGCCGCACCGCCCATCGGGCCGGGCGCCTGCCCGTGCGGTCGCAGGCCAGTGCCAGTTCCCCCCTCCAGGGCCGGGTGGGCAGTCAGGCCACGTGAAGTTCCGTGCCGGCTGGAGCGCTGCGGCTGGTCGGCAGCAAGCGCGATCCATAGGGTGACGTCCAGCGGAGAGACTCCCCATGCAGGTCACCCAGGAAGACGGCGGCAAGCTCAATGCCTTCGCCCGAGAACCCCGAATGGTGGTGATGGAAGAGGGTGAACGCACCAGCCAGAGCAGCAGAGTGCTGCTGATCGGCGGCGCCCTGCTCGTGGCCGTGCTGATCGCCGTCTCGGCCGGCATCAGCCACTGAGGGATGGCAGGGCAGGCCTAATGCCTGTAGTAGCTTGCATCCTGCGAGCCTGAGTGCAACCAGCTGGGATCACCGGCCAGCATTCAGGGTGATGGCCATGGGTTTGCAGCAATGAAGATCATCGTTCTGGGTGGCGACGGCTTCTGCGGCTGGCCCTGCGCCGTGAACCTGGCCGATCAGGGCCACGACGTGCTGATCGTGGACAACCTCAGCCGGCGCAAGATCGACATCGATCTGGCGGTGGAATCGCTGACGCCGATCGCCACCATGCCCGACCGGCTGCGGGCCTGGGAGCAGACCGGCGGCAGGCCCATGCGCTTCATGCATCTGGACATCGCCCACGAATACCAGCGCCTGCTCGACCTGCTGCTGGAGGAGCGACCGGATTCAGTGGTGCACTTCGCCGAGCAGCGCGCCGCCCCCTACTCGATGAAGAGCAGCGCCACCAAGCGCTACACCGTGGACAACAACGTCAACGGTACCCACAACCTGCTGGCCGCGATCGTGGAGAGCGGACTGGATGTGCACATCGTGCACCTGGGCACGATGGGGGTGTACGGCTACGGCTCCCACCGCGGCGCCACGATCCCGGAGGGCTATCTCAAGGTGGAGGTGCCCCAGCCGGACGGCAGCCGCTTCGAGGAGGAGATCCTCCACCCGGCCAGCCCGGGGAGCGTCTACCACATGACCAAGACGCTCGATCAACTCCTTTTTCTCTACTACAACAAAAACGATCAGGTGCGCATCACCGATCTCCACCAGGGGATCGTGTGGGGCACCAACACCGAAGCCACCGAGCGCGACCCGCGCCTCACCAACCGCTTCGACTACGACGGTGACTACGGCACCGTGCTCAACCGCTTCCTGATGCAGGCCGCCATCGGCTATCCGCTCACGGTTCATGGCACGGGCGGTCAGACCCGAGCCTTCATCCACATCCGCGACTCGGTGCGCTGCGTGCAGCTGGCCCTGGAAAACCCCCCCAGCAAAGGTGAGCGGGTGAAGATCTTCAACCAGATGACCGAAAGCCACCAGGTGGGTGAACTGGCCCGCAAGGTGGCCTCACTCACCGGGGCAGCGATCAACTACATGCCCAACCCCCGCAATGAGGCTGTGGAGAACGATCTGATCGTGGACAACCGCTGCTTCATCGAGCTGGGGCTCAACCCCACCACCCTTGATGACGGGCTGCTGGCCGAAGTGGTGGATGTGGCCCGCCGCTGGGCCGACCGCTGCGACCGCAGCCGCATCCCCTGTGTGTCGGCCTGGACCAGCAGACAGGCCCAGGCCATCCAGGCCGTCTGACCCGAGAGCCGCGGCCCCTCCCCTTGAAGATCGCCTTCTTCACCGAGACCTTCCTGCCCAAGGTGGACGGGATCGTGACCCGCCTCACCAAGACCGTGCAGCATCTGGCGGCTGGTGGGGATGAGGTGGTGGTGTTCTGCCCGGAGGGAGCTCCGGACACGTATATGGGGGCACGGGTGGTGGGGGTGCCGGCCATGCCGCTGCCCCTCTACCCCGAGCTGAAACTGGCCCTGCCGCGCCCGGCTGTGGCCGAGGCCCTGGAGCGCTTTCAGCCCGATCTGGTGCACGTGGTGAACCCGGCCGTGCTCGGCCTGGGGGGCATCTGGCTGGCCAAAACGAAGGGTTATCCGCTGGTGGCGAGCTACCACACCCACCTGCCCAAGTACCTGGAGCACTACGGCATGGGCATGCTGGAGCCCCTGCTGTGGGAGCTGCTCAAGGCGGCCCACAACCAGGCCCGCCTCAACCTCTGCACCTCCACCGCCATGGTGCAGGAACTGCGCGACAAGGGCATCCAGCACACCGACCTCTGGCAGCGGGGTGTGGACACCGAGCTGTTCCGGCCCGAGCTGCGCCGGCAGGCCACCCGCGAGACGCTGCTGGGCGGCCACAGTGACACCGGCAAGCTGCTCCTCTACATCGGCCGACTCTCGGCGGAGAAACAGATCGAGCGGATCCGGCCCGTGCTGGAGGCGCTCCCCGATGCGCGGCTGGCGCTGGTGGGTGATGGCCCCCACCGCCAGCAGCTGGAAGCCCACTTCCGCGGCCTGCCGGCCACCTTCGTGGGCTATCTGGCCGGGGAGGAACTGGCCAGCGCTTATGCCAGCGGCGATGCCTTCGTGTTTCCCTCGAGCACCGAAACCCTGGGGCTGGTGCTGCTGGAGGCGATGGCCGCCGGTTGCCCCGTGGTGGGAGCCAACCGCGGTGGCATCCCCGACATCGTGAGCGATGGGGTGAACGGCTGCCTCTATGAGCCGGATGGCAAGGACGGCGGTGCCGCCAGCCTCACGGCAGCCGTGCAGCGCCTGCTGGGTGATGACCACCAGCGCCAGGCCCTGCGCGAGGCGGCACGGGCCGAAGCCGAGCACTGGGGTTGGGCGGGAGCCACCGCCCAGCTGCGAGGGTTCTACACCACCCTGCTCAAGCAGGATCAGCCGGCCCTGGCCGCCTGATCACGGCTCAGGGCTACGGCGAAACCAGCGTTCCATCAGCGCCTTGGCCATCGGTGCCGCCACGGTGCCCCCGTAGCCGCCGGAGTTTTCCCCCAGGGCAATCACCACCAACTGGGCCTGTTCGGCAGGGGCATAGCCACCGAACCAGGCATGCACCGGCCGCGGCGGATCCTCGGCCGTGCCCGTCTTGCCTGCTGCCGGCGGCAGGCCGGGCTCATTGAGGGCTTTAGCCGTGCCTTCCTGCACGGCTTTGCGCAGGCCCTGCCGCACGGTGGCGAGCGTGTCCGGCTTGAAGCCGATCCACTGCCGCTCAGGCACGCGCTCCACCAGGTGCGGTGTCACCAGCCAACCACCGTTGGCCACCGCGGCGTACATGCGGGCCATCTGCAGAGGGGTCACCAGCACGGCTCCCTGGCCGATCGAGGCGGTGATCGTGTCCACGGCGGTCCAGGGCTCGCCCAGCACACGCTTCTTCCAGGCCTGATCGCCCAGCAGGCCGGCACTCTCCTCCTCCCCCAGCTCAAGGCCGGTGGTGCTGCCGAAGCCCAGCTGGCGGGCCGCCTTGAACAGGGGATCCGGGCCCATCTTGAGGGCAGCCCTGTAATAGAAGCTGTTGCTGCTCAGCGCCAGGGCCAGGGGAAAGCCGATGGAGCCCATGCTCACGTGGTCGCGGTAACAGAGCCCTGCGTGACAGAAGCTGGCGGTGGTGATCTCTCTGGAATCCGGGGCGTACTTGCCCGATTCCAGGGCGGCGATGCTGGTGACGATCTTGAAGGTGCTGGCGGGCGGGAAACCCTGCAGAGCGCGGTTGAGTAGGGGAGCATCAGGGTAATTGAGCTCCCGCCACTGGCTGACGCTGGGAGCCGGTGAAAACAGGTTGGGGTCGTAGGTGGGACGGCTGGCCAGGGCCCTAATTGCCCCTGTCTGAGGGTCCATGGCCACGATCGCCCCCTTGCGCACGCCATCGAGGGCGCGCTCAGCGGCCTGCTGCAGGGGCAGATCCAGGGTGAGGCGCAGATCCCGGCCAGCGCTGGCCGGCTTCTCGCCCAGAACCCGCTGCACCTCCCCGGCCGCGTTCACCTCCACCTGCTGGCCACCCCACTCCCCGCGCAGATGGGCTTCAAACGCCTTCTCCACACCACTGCGCCCCACCCGGTCGCGGATCCGGTAGCCCCGCTCGCGCAGACGGTCGTACTCCTCCTCGGTGATGCCGCTGGTGTAACCCAGCACATGGGCACCAAGGCGACCGTGGGGATAGTGACGCAGCACATCCACGTCCACCTCAGCTCCCTGCAGATTGCCGGCCTGTTCGCGGAAGCGCAGCACCTGCTCGGGTTTGAGCCCTTCGGCCAGCTGGATGCGGAAGCCGGCGCTGGCATCGCCCTGGCGGCGCTGCGCGTCGAGCTGGCTGGCGGGGATGGTGAGCAGGGATGCCAGCCGATCGCGCAGGGCCGGCCAGCTCTGATCGCTCACCTGGCGGGGCTGGATGTAGAGGTTGTAGGTGAGGCGACTGGTGGCCAGCACCCGGCCCTGACGGTCGAGCAGGCGGCCGCGGATCGGATTGCGCGGCACCAGACGGATCCGGTTCTCATCCGCCCGCTGGCGATTGTCAGCCCCCTGGTGCAGTTGCAGCCAGGCCAGGCGCAGCACCATCGCCCCACTGAACAGCAGCACCACCGCGAGCAGCCAGGCCGGCTGCCGCCCCATGCCGCTGTGGCGGATGCCCGTTGCCAGCCCCATGGTCAGGGGAGCTCCTCCGCCTGGAAGGTGCGCTGCTCCAGCAACCGCAAGCGCTGCTCAATGCTGCACAGCCTGGCCTGCAGCTGGGTGGCCTCGGCGGTGGTGGCCTGCGCGGGGTCTGCCGGCACATCGCGCACCTCCACCTTCATCACCGGATTGCCGAGCCCGGGGCTCACCTGATCGAGTTGCTCGCGCACCCGGCTGGCGGCCGGCTCCCCCTCCTGGCGCAGGCGTTCCAGAGGATCCCCCTCGGCACCGCCAAAAGCCTCGATCAGTTCCTGGGGACCACCCCGGCGCACACGCTCCAATGCCGCCAGGCCCACCGGCAACGCGTCCTGCATGAGCGAGAGCCGCAGAGCATCAAGAGGATCGGGCGCCATGGGCCGCAATGCGGGAGACTCCAGTCTGCAGGGAGATCGCCGCGCCGGCGTCAGGGGGTGCCGATCGACTGGCTGGGGATCGGGCCACCGCCGAGTGGCGCCCGGCAGGCCTGCTGACTGCCCCACCACCAGCCCGCAGCCGCCGCCAGCACCAGCAGACTGGCCAGAGGCACAAGGGCCTGCCGGGTCACCTCCAGACCGCACCACTCCCGCCAGGCGAGCAGGCTGCGCTGGCGGTCGAAACGGCGGCGTTCGCGCAGTTCATCCTGCTCCCGCCGCCGCAGGGAACGGGCCACCCAGCGCTCGAAGGCCTGCTTCTTGGTCACGGCCATCTTGCGTTCCACCTCCAGCAGCTGGCCGGCGGTGAGCTCGGGGTTGAAGGTGCTGATCAGCTCCAGGCTCTTGAGGAACATCTCAACGGCGCCGTCCTTGGCGGTGCGCTCCTCATCGCTGAGCAGCTCCCAGGCCACTTCGGGGTAGAAGCGACCGCGGTTGGCCTGGATCTGCTCCTCGCTCAGCTGGCCGGGCTCACGCAGCCAGCGGTCGGTGTTGGCGTCGAAGCGACGCCAGTAGAGAAAGGGATTGAGGTAGATCGTCTTGCTGCCCAGCTGGATGCTGTCCTGCTGCAGCCGGCGCTGCAGATCAGGGTCGCTGGATGGAGCTGGGGCGGCGGTCACGGCGCGGTGAAACCGGGGACCCGAGGGTAACGGACACACCCCGCTCCCGCCATCACTCCCACTCGATCGTGCCGGGGGGCTTGCTGGTGATGTCCAGCACCACCCGGTTCACGCCCTTCACCTCGTTCACGATCCGGTTGGAGATGGTCTCCAGCAGGTCGTAGGGCAGGCGCGACCAGTCGGCGGTCATGCCATCTTCCGACGACACACAGCGCAGCACGATCGGGAAGGCGTAGGTGCGCTTGTCGCCCATCACACCCACGCTGCGCACCGGCAGCAGCACGGCAAAGGCCTGCCAGATCTCGTGGTACAGCCCGGCATCACGGATCTCCTCGCGCACGATCAGGTCGGCATCGCGCAGGATGTTGAGTTTCTCGTCGGTGACTTCGCCGAGGATGCGGATCGCCAGACCCGGCCCCGGAAAGGGATGGCGCCCCACGATCTCCTCCGGCAGGCCGAGGCTGCGGCCCACCTTGCGCACCTCGTCCTTGAACAGCTTGCGCAGGGGTTCCACCAGCTTGAACTGCAGATCCTTGGGCAGGCCACCCACGTTGTGGTGGCTCTTGATCTTCACCGCCACCCGCTCACCCGTTTTCGGATCCACGTTGGTGCCGGCGCTCTCGATCACATCGGGGTAGAGGGTGCCCTGGGCCAGGTAGTCGAAGGGGCCGAGCCGCTTGCTCTCCTCCTCGAACACACGGATGAATTCCGTGCCGATCAGCTTGCGCTTCTCCTCCGGATCGGTGACCCCGGCCAACTTGCTGATGAAGCGTTCACGGGCATTGATGTATTCGACCCGGATATGGAACTTCTTGTCGAAGAAGTCGGTGAGAAACTCGGGCTCGCCTTTGCGCATGAAGCCCTGGTCGATGAACATGCAGGTGAGCTGATCCCCGATCGCCCGGTGCAGCAGGAAGGCGAGGGTGGAGGAATCCACGCCGCCCGAGAGCGCCAGCAGCACCCGCTTGTCGCCCACCTGGGCGCGCACATCGGCCACCGCTTCTTCAATGAAGGCGGCGGTGGTCCAGTCGGCTTCGCAACCACAGATGTGATACACGAAGTTGCGGATCATCGCCATCCCGCAGGTGGAATGCACCACCTCCGGGTGAAACTGCACCCCGTAGAGCCGGCGCTGGTGATCGGCCACCGCCGCCTCGGGCGTGTTGTCGGTGTGGGCCAGGCGCACAAAGCCATCCGGCAGCCGCTCCACCGAATCGCCATGGCTCATCCACATCGTGGAGCCGTTCTCCACGTTGGTGAGCAGATCGATGGGGTCATCCACGTGCAGCGGTGCCTTGCCGTATTCGGCCTTGCCGGCGGCCACCACGGCCCCGCCCAGCTGCTGCACCATCAGCTGCATGCCGTAGCACACGCCCAGCACGGGGATGCCCAGCTCCCAGATGCCCGGATCACACACCGGCGCGCCGGGCTCATACACCGAACTGGGGCCGCCGCTGAGGATGATGCCCCTGGGCTGGATCGCCTTCAGCTCCTCGGCCGTGGTGGTGTAACCCATCACCAGCGAGAACACCTCGGTTTCGCGCACCCGGCGGGCGATCAGCTCCGAATACTGAGAGCCGAAGTCGAGAATCACAATCGCCGGATGGCGCGACGACTGCGAGGCGGCGTCAAGTACGGGCATAGGGGCACGGGCAGGGGGCAGGCCGGACGGCCCAGAGGCATTCGAACCACCCTAGGAGTCACTGTTTGCCGCCTCCCCTCCGGACACAGCCCCGGGGTCTCCGGCAACACCGGTGCCCAGCTCCTGCCTGAGCCGCACACCCACCGGCCCTTCCGCGCAGATGTGCCGAGCGCGGTCGAACAGCACCGCCCCCACCTCCATGGCCCGCTGGCCATGGCGCTCCAGGTAGACGGTGCTGCGCCGCTCGATGGCTGCGGCGATCCGCCCCTGCAGCCGAGCGGCCAGGGCCGGCTGGGATCGGCTGAGATCAGCCATGGCCTGGTCCACGGTGGCGGCGCCGTGCAGAGCCTGCAACGGGGCCCCCGTGAGCCCTTCGAGAGCCGCCAGGGCGGTGAGCACCTCAGCGCGGCCGTCGGCCAGGTGGTGATGGGTGTGGAAGATGCCCCCCGCCAGCTTGATCAACTTGCCCTGGTAGCCGAACAGCAGCAGGCGCCGCACCCCCGCCTCGGCCGCCGCCACCAGCAACGGACCCAGCCAGTTGCCCGCCTTGACCAGCAGCTCTGCCGGCAGACCGAGCCGCGGCGCCAGATCAAGACCGTTCTCACCGATCACCAGCAGCAGATCACCGCCGAAGCCCGGCGCCGCAGCTCTCTGGCGCAGCTCGCTCAGAGCCGCCTGCAGCTGCTCGGGGGCGGCACTGCGCTGCACTGTGGCCTGGGTGCCGATCAGGGCCAGACCGTCCACCACCCCGAAGGCGGCGTTGCTGGTGCGGGCCGCCAGGTGTTGGCCCTCGGGAATCACGATCCGCAGCGCCAGGCGCCGGCCGGGGGGCAGCAGGGGCCGCAGATTCCTCTCCAGCAGCTCCCTGGCATAGCCGGAGAGGCAGGGCTCGCCGCTGGCCGCCAGCCGGCCCACCCCGTGGCCGGCCTCCAGCTCCAGCCAGTGCCCCGGCCCCTCCAGCCAGCCCAGCTGCGCCCACAGCAGCAGCCCGCGGGTGAGATCGAGCACCGCCTCCCCCGGCTCGCAGCGCACCATGGCCAGGGCCCGGCCGTCCGCCAGCGGCGCCACGGCCTCGATCGGCACGGGCGCAAGCCCGGCCTCAAGCTGCAGGAGCTGGGGGCGCTGCACCGGTTCCGCGCGCAACTGCTGCAAGGCCGCCCGGGCCGCCGCGGCCAGCCATACCGGCAGGGTGAAGCCGCCGCTGGCGCCGGATTGGCCCGACCCAGAGGCAACCGCGGAGGGAACACGGGAGGACACCGGAGCTGGAGCGGCGAAGGCCGTTTTTTATGTTGGTGGATCGCGCTGCCGTCGGGCGACATCCCGCCCACGCACCCACTCGCCCACCGCCTCGCCCCTTCCCATGCAGGACAAACTCACCCTGATGATTCCCGGCCCCACCCCGGTGCCGGAAACCGTCCTGCAGGCGATGGGGCGCCACCCGATCGGTCACCGCAGCGCCGACTTCCAGAAGATCGTCAAGCGCACCACCGAGCAACTGCAGTGGCTGCATCAGACCAGCAGCGACGTGCTGGTGATCACAGGCAGCGGCACCGCCGCGATGGAGGCCGGGATCATCAACGTGCTGAGCAAGGGCGACAAGGTGCTTTGCGGCGACAACGGCAAATTCGGCGAGCGCTGGGTGAAGGTGGCCCAGGCCTACGGCCTGGATGTGCAGGTGATCAAGGCCGAGTGGGGCCAGCCCCTCGATCCCGAGGCCTTCCGCGCCGCCCTGGAGGCCGACAGCGCCAAGGCGATCAAGGCGGTGATCCTCACCCACTCGGAAACCTCCACCGGCGTGATCAACGACCTGGAGGCGATCGCCGGCCACGTGCGTGCCCACGGCACCGCCCTCACCATCGCCGACTGTGTGACCAGCCTCGGCGCCTGCAACGTGCCGATGGATGCCTGGGGCATCGACGTGATCGGCTCGGGGTCCCAGAAGGGGTACATGATGCCGCCGGGTCTGGCCTTCGTGGCGATAAGCGAGCGTGCCTGGGCCGCCTACGAGCGCTCCGACCTGCCCAAGTTCTATCTGGACCTGGGCAAATACCGCAAATCGGCCAAGGCCGACAGCAACCCCTTCACCCCGGCGATCAACCTCTATTTCGCCCTGGAGGCGGCCCTGGAAATGATGCAGGCCGAGGGCCTGGAGGCGATCTTCGCCCGCCATGCCCGCCACCGCGCCGCCGCCCAGGCCGGCATGAAGGCCATCGGCCTGCCCCTGTATGCCGCCGAAGGCCACGGCAGCCCGGCGATCACCGCCGTGGCACCCGAGGGGATCGACGCCGAGGCGATGCGCAAGGCCGTGAAGGAGAAGTTCGACATCCTGCTGGCCGGCGGTCAGGACCACCTCAAGGGCCACGTGTTCCGCATCGGCCACCTGGGCTTCGTGTGCGACCGCGACGTGCTCACCGCCGTGGCCGCGATCGAGGCCACCCTGCAGGATCTGGGCCTGCATCAGGGCACCCCAGGAGCCGGTGTGGCCGCCTGCGCCGCCGCCCTGGCCAGCTAACCTGAGCCCCATCAGAGAACTGGCTCTCCAGTTCTCTACACCTTGCGGGTGTAATTCAGTGGTAGAATGTCAGCTTCCCAAGCTGAACGTCGCCGGTTCGAGTCCGGTCACCCGCTTCTAATCCAGGACTGAGAAATCGCTGAAGTTCAAGCGTACGGCCGCTCTTGCATCCGCTGGCAGAAGGCCAGTAGGAACGAGGCGATGACAGGCAATGCCAGGGAGTGGCAGCGACCTTCTCACAGAGCTTCTCTCACGACTGCGCCATTGATGAGTCAGATATTCACCTGCGCGGGGTGAACGCATGGGCCGTCGATCCCTGGGCGGTGCTCAACCGCAACGAGCCGGCCTTCTACTGCGTGCCAGCCAGGGCCTACGAAGAACTGATGGATCTGGTGGACGACCTGGAGCTGGGCCGCATCGCCGATGCCCGGCTGACGGATGGCCAGGAGCCGGTGCGGGTCAGCCTCGATGCCCTTTGAGCTGGCCTTTCACCCGGAAGCCCTTCGGGAATGGCGGAAGCTGACGCCAGGAATCCGAGAGCAGTTCAAGAACAAGTTGGCCGGGCGGCTGAATGAGCCCAGGATCCCCGCGAGCCAATTGCGTGGATTATCCAACCGCACCAAGATCAAGTTGCGGGCCGCCGGGTACCGTCTGGTCTACGAGGTGCGTGACCATGAGCTCCTCGTGCTTGTCGTGGCGGTGGGCAAGCGGGAGCGCAATGTTGTCGACCAGTATGCCGATCAGCGCTGAAGCCGACCGACGGACCCGGTCCCGCGCATCACGCCATGCATGACAAAATGGATGACAGATCATCTGTGCATGCCGCATGCCGGCCTTCAGTCTTCGGCTCCCCCACGACCTGGAGCGCCGACTGGGCGAGGAAGCCCGCCACTGCGGCCAGCCCCGTTCGGAGCTGATCCGCGAAGCCCTGGAG
>JBIIXY010000059.1:0-14252 GCA_044347105.1 Prochlorococcaceae cyanobacterium | reverse complement strand
AGACCGCTTGGCGGGGTTGGACCGGCATTCCGTGCACTCGAGGGTGATCACGATCCGGACGCCCTTGTTCTTAGCCATGAAGGACGTTGCGCCGCGTGTGCGATGCGAATTGACAAGGTTCCACCTTACCGGTTAGCCGGCCCCACTCCCTGCGGACGGGAATGGCTTGCCTTGCTCCAGGGCGTCAGGCGGTGACTGCCTAGGATCGATGGCTGATTTGGTTTCACCCTTCCCTTCATGCGCGTTTCTCACCAGTGGCTGCGGGAGCTGGTGAGCGGTCCGGAGGGCCAGGCGCAACTCGAGCTCCCCCTGGAGGCCCTGGCCGAGCGGCTTTCGATCGCCGGCTTTGAGGTGGAGGGCATTGAAGACCTGGCCGCCCAGGCCGAGGGCGTGGTGGTGGGCAAGGTGCTGGAGCGCCAGCCCCATCCCGACGCGTCAAAACTGAGCGTCTGCCGGGTGGATGTGGGCCAGGCCGAGGCGCTGCAGATCGTGTGCGGGGCCGCCAACGTGCGCGCCGGGCTGCATGTGCCGGTGGCCCTGGTCGGCACCACCCTGCCGGCCGTGAACCTCACGATCAAGCCCGCCGAGCTGCGGGGCGTGGCCAGCTGCGGCATGATCTGCTCGCTGGCCGAGCTGGGGCTGAGCGATGGCTCGGAGGGCATCGCCGAACTGGACCAGCTGCTCGAGACGGTGCCCCCTCTGGGGACACCAGTAGGCCCCTCCCTGGGCCTCGACGACCAGGTGCTGGAGCTGGCGATCACGGCCAACCGGCCTGATGGCCTGTCGATGCAGGGCATTGCCCGCGAGGTGGCAGCTCTCAGCGGGGGCCGCACCCACTTCCCGCCTGTGCCGCCCCTGGCTGCCGTGGCTCCGCTGGATGTGGATTCCGACAGCCTGCGGGCCATGGAGCAGGGCGGCCTGTTCAGCGTGACGGCCCTGGAGGACCTGCAGATGGGCCCGTCGCCTCGATGGTTGCAGCGGCGGCTGGAAAAAGCCGGCATCCGGCCGATCAACACCATCGTGGATGTCACCAATCTGGTGATGCTGGAAACCGGCCAGCCGCTGCACGCCTTCGATCAGGACCGGCTGGCAGCCCTCAGCGGTGGTCAGGCCCAATCGTCGTTGCTTGGGCTGCGCCAGGCCCGCCCCGGGGAGAGCTTCACCAGTCTGGATGGCGAGGAGCGGGAGCTCAGCGAGGCGGCCCTCACCGTGACCTACGCGGATCGGCCGATCGCCCTGGCTGGTGTGATCGGCGGGGCTGCTGAGTCAGTCTCGCCGGCCACCACCGCCATCTGGCTGGAGGCGGCCGTGTTCGCCCCCCAGCTGGTGCGTCAGTCAGCCCGCAGCGTGGGCTTGCGCACCGAAGCCAGCAGCCGCTTTGAAAAAGGGCTGCCGCTCGAGGCCACCCTTGCGGCTGCAGACCGTGCCTGTGCTCTGCTGGCTGAGCTGGCGGGGGGCCGGGTTGTGGGCCGCTGGCTGCACGCTCGACCTCAGGAGCCGGTGCCCCCCCTGCACCTGCGCCGTGATGCTCTCCACAATCTGCTCGGCCCGGTGCAGGTCAACGGCGAGCTGCAGGACCTCGACGACGCGCGCATCCGGGGCACACTGGAGGCCATCGGCTGTTCGCTGGACGACCAGGGAGAGGGATGGCACGTGCGCGTGCCGCCTTCCCGGGCGATCGACCTGCGCCGGGAAGTGGATCTGATTGAGGAGGTGGCCCGGCTGGTGGGCTACGACCAGTTCGCCTGTCACCTGCCTGATCCGATCGAACCAGGCGGCCTCAGCGACGAGCAGGCGGCGGAGCGGCGGCTGCGCCGGGCTCTCTGCCATGCCGGGCTGCAGGAGGTGTGCAGCTTCTCACTGGTGCCAGCTGCTTCCGGTCGGCTCCCCCTGGCCAACCCCCTGCTCGCTGATTACGGCCACTTGCGCGACACGCTTGCGGATGAGTTGCTGGCGGCGGCGCGGCGCAACCTGCAGAGCGGACAGCCCGGTTTCTGGGCTTTCGAGATCGGCAGCGTCTACAGCGCCGGCAGTGAGGCTGGCCGCAGCCAGCTGATGGGCGTGATCTGCGCCGAGCGACGCTCTGAGCGCTGGCGCAACAGCGGCAAGCCATGTCCGGCCGACTATTTCCAGGCCCGCGGCGTGCTGCAGCAAGCCCTCGCCAGCCTGCGCCTCAGTCTGGAAGACCGGGCTCTCACGGATCACCCCCTGCTTCACCCCGGTCGGGCGGCCCAACTGGTGCTGGAGGGTCGCCCGGTGGGCTGGTTCGGACAGCTCCACCCCCAGCAGGCCGAGCAGGCCGACCTCCCTGAGGCCACCCACCTGTTTGAACTCGACCGGCAAGCTCTGCTCACGGCGGCGACGCGCCGCAACCGCTGGCAGCCGGCTTTCCGGCCCTATGCCACCGTTCCTGCCGCTGAGCGCGATCTGGCTCTGGTGGTGCCCCGCAGCACCCAGGCTGCGGCCCTGCTCCACACCATCCGCAAAGCGGGCAAGCCCCTGCTGGAGCACGCGGAACTGATCGACCGCTTCGAAGGCAGCCAGCTGGAGGCCGGCAGCTGCAGTCAAGCTTTCCGGTTGCGCTATCGCGATCCTCAGCGCACCCTCACCGACGAGCAGGTGGAGCAGGCCCACGCCGCAGTGCGCGCCGCCCTCGAGAAGCAGTTCGGCGCCAGCCTGCGTTAGCGCCGGATCAGGGTGGCCAGGGTCTCCACATGGCTGGTCTGGGGAAAAAAGTCGAGGGGCTGCGCTGCGTTCAGCCGGTACGGACCACCCGCGCCGGCCAGGGCCCCCAGATCCCGGGCCAGGGTGGCCGGATCGCAGCTGAGATACAGCAGACGCTCGGGTGGTGTCTCCAGGATCGCAGCCAGGGCCGACGGTTCCAGCCCCTTACGTGGTGGATCCAGCAGCAGGACCCTGGCCTGATCGATCCGGGCAGCCAGCAGCTCCCCCACCTCTCCCTGCTCGAAACGGCAGCGCTGCTTGAGCTGGTTGCGCTCGGCGTTGTGCTGGGCCCGTTCCACTGCGGCAGCACCGAGCTCGATGCCCAGCACCTGCCAGCCGGCGGCGGCCAGGGGCAGGCTGAAGGTGCCGATGCCGCAGTAGGCGTCGAGCAGCAGACCGGGCTCCAGCCCATCCAGCGCAGAGAGAAGGAGAGGCACCACCCGCTCGGCCATCGGCGTGTTCACCTGGAAGAAGGTGTCGGCTGCGATGCTCAGACGCAGGCCAGCGAAGCGCTCTTCGATCCAGCCGCGCCCCGCCACCACTGCGGTGTGGGGCCCCAGCAGCACATTGCTGGGTTTGTCCTGAACGTTCAGACACACCCCCACCAGTTCCGGCCAGCGCTGCAGCCAGCGCTCAGCCCAGCGCTCCAGCCCGGGCAGGCTGGCTTGGCTGCTCACCAGCGTGACCAACAGCTCGCCCGTGTGCTGGCCAAGGCGCAGAGCCAGGTGGCGCAGGCCTCCTTCAGCGTCGAGGTGACGGTCCACCGGCCAGCTGGTGCTCTCCAGGTCGTGCTTGAGCGGTGCGATCAACCGGTCCAGCCGGGGATCGAGCACCGGACAGTGATTCACGTTCACCAACGTGTGGCTGCCGCTGCGGTAATAGCCGGCCCGCAAGGTTCCATCGGGGCGCCGCTCCAGGGGAAGGGTGGCCCGGTTGCGATAGCCCAGGCCATCAGCGGTGCTGAGGGTGGCGGCCACCAGCTGCTCAGCTTCCGGCAGGTGGGCGATGCGCTGGAGGGCCCCCACCACCTGGCGGCGCTTCCAGTGGCCCTGGGCCTGCAGCTCGAGATGCTGGAGGCTGCAGCCGCCGCAGCGTTCGGCCAGCACACAGGCCGGGCGACAGCGCTGGGCCGAGGGCGCCAGCACAGCCTCCAGTCGCGCCAGCCAGTGGCGCCTGGCGCGGTGCTCCAGACGCAGCCGCACCCGTTCTCCTGGCAAGGCGCCTGTCACGAAGGCCACGCTGCCGGGCAGCGGCGCCACTCCTCGGCCGTCGTGGCTGAGCCCGGTGACGTCACACTCCAGCAACTGCCCCACCCGCAGAGCAGCGTGGGCCTCTGTCTGGCACTGCATCAACCCGCTGCGGCACACCAGTCGACCCTAGGCCGTGCAAAGTGCCGTTACACCTTGCCGATCCCTGCTTGGGAATCGTGATCCGCTCGATACGATGGACCCGCGTGTGGTCGCTGCGATGAGCGTCGTTCGGGATCTGATTCTTCAGGCAGACGATCAGCTCCGTTACCCCAGTGGCGGGGAACTCCGCTCCATGGTGGATTTCCTCAAGGGGGGATCCCGGCGGCTCTCGGTGGTACGGGTGCTCACGGAAAACGAGAAGAAGATCGTCGATGAGGCGGCCAAGCAGCTGTTTGCCCGCAAGCCTGACTATGTGGCCCCCGGCGGCAACGCCTACGGCCAGAAACAACGGGCCCAGTGCCTGCGCGACTACAGCTGGTACCTCCGGCTCGTGACCTATGGCGTGCTAGCTGGCAGCACCGAGCTGATCCAGAAGATCGGCCTTGAGGGCGCTCGAGAGATGTACAACAGCCTGGGGGTGCCGATGCCTGGCATGGTGGAGGCGATGCGCACCATGAAGGATGCGGCACTTGCCCTGCTGGGAACAGACGATGCCGCTCTGGCCTCTCCCTACTTTGACTTCCTGATCCAGGGTATGCAGACCACCACCTGATCCGTTCTCCGAACGGGCGACTGCCGCCGGTGGCCATGCCACCGGTTTTTTGATGCACCCGCAGCATGTGCTCGGATTTCTCAGATGCGTACCGTCATGAGTCTTGATACAGGACGTAGTTGAGATACAAGCGACACTCTTGTCTTGCCTGCGACACGCCATGGGTCGCATCTCTGATTGATTCGAGACTGGCTGGAGTCGTTTTCGGCTTGCGGCATCGCACGGCCAAATCGGCTGCACACGGCCCTACTCCGCAGCGCAGTCGAGATCATTGCTCTCCCAGGCGTATCAGATAAGACCCGCTCCTGCGCTCATGGTGCGTCTCAGCTTGGACAGGCAAGCTGGGCGCATGGGCTGCCGCTGCAAACCGATCAGTGACGCCACGAACGGGCGTCGAGTAACTGACGTATCTTGCGTATCTGTGTAAAGAGCAGATACGCAGATGGTGTCAATCGGCAGGAGTTGTTGCAATAACAGCCCTATTCCGGTTGCAGGATGGCACTGGACAGGGGTTCATGGTGCCTCTGGACAGCGGGGATCAATCATCGCGCCGCCTTGTTGTGCGGGAATCGATGGAGAGGCGACGTGAGAAGCACGTCGATCGTCCCTTTCGGAAAGCGATGCGGATCTGACCCGTGACTCTCCCCCTCTCACTGCATCAGGGACGCACAAGCAGAATTCACGCTTTTTGCAAGTCTCATCCGCGACTCCCGATTCATCAGTAGAGCCCTTGGTCGCGTTCAAGTCTCAGTGTAAGACCATAGACGGGTCCCGTCTGGGAGCATTGAGACGATCAACAGTCTTGCCTGGTGCTCCAGGTAAGACACAAGACGGGTCTCGCCTGAGATGGATGGTTCAGTGACCCGGGCTGCGGTAGAGCTCCTTGAGCAACTGGTAGGCCTCGTTGAGTCGGCGCATGCCTTCGTCGGTGCCCCCTGAATCGGGATGATGGGCCAGCGCCAGTTCCCTGTACGCCTCCCGGATCTGGGGCAGGGTGAGCCGATCGCCAGGTGTTGTGGGCAGGTTGAGCAACTTCAGCGCCCCATGCAGGGTCATCGTGTGTTCCAGGGTCTGGAAGGAGCCCCCCCGCCGCCGCCGGAAGCGGTGAACGAAACGACGAATCAAAGTGGGCAGTCGAACCACCAGGGTGGCGCCGCTGAAGGGATCCTCCAGCAGGCCGGCAGCGACGATCACCCGTTCAAAGGAGGGTGGGCCCTGCTGCCAGCAGGGAGCAAGACTGCCCATCACCTGGTTGACCAGGGTCCAGCTGAAGGGGCGCCCCTCACTCGGATCACTCTGGGGCCAGATGTCCTGGGCGAGCCACACCATCGCGGCTTCCAGCACCGCCTCATTGGCTGATTGTCCGTAGAGCTCCAACCAGTGACATCTCACCCGCTCCAGGGCCTGGTCGAGCAGCTCGATCGGAATCTGGGGAAGCAGATCGAGAGCCTCGCCATCGGCTCGAGGCCTGGGCTGCAGACTGCGCCGCACCTGCTCCGACTTCCGACGCACAAACCCCGGCAGGTCGATTCCGCGTGGCCGGGACCCGGCAGCAGGCGCATCGTTCTCCAGGGCATCCGCCGGGTCCCGGCGCAGGGCCAGCTCCAGCTGGTCGTCCGTGCCGGCGCCCCGGCTCACGAGCACAAGGGCCCCCTGCTCGTCAAAAGTCCCCGGACGATCAAAGGAGTCGCGTTCACTGTCAACGGCATGGTCGGGGCCGTCCCCGCTGGCGGGATCCTCGGGCTGGAGCAGCTCATTGAGCAGCCGCTCCACGATGGCGCCCCGGCTGCGCAGGCCGAATTCCCCCTTCAGGGCATCGAGGCGACTGATCAGCTCAGCGGGAAGCTTGAGGTTGATCGTGCGGCGTTGCTGCAGTTCATCCTCGGCCACAGGTCTGTTGCTGGCTTCTCAACGGTTGATCAACTGGCGCATCATCTCCTGTTGGGCCTCGATTGCCTGCTGGTAACGGTCCAGCTGCTGGGCATTCACACCCGAACTCTGAATGGGCCGGCGCGATGGCAAGGATGCCGGTGGGCGGATTGGAGCCGGACCGAGCAGGGGATTGGGGGTTGTGGGCGTGGATCGGGTGGCTGACGGGTTTCGACTGGGCGCGGCGACAAGCGCACGGGGGGTGCTCCGCACGGCGGTGGCAGCCGGTGCCGGTGCAGCCGCAGGAACGGTGCGCTGCTGCTGCTGTTGGGCCATCGCCAGCTGGCTGGCGGGTACAACGCTGAGCAGGTGGCCGGGAGTGGCATCGGCTGGATAGACCAGGCTGACCCGCACGGGATTGGTGACTCCCGGGCGCAGGTTGAGGGTGGTGAGCGCATGGCTTTCGCCGGAGCGCATGCCGAGATGCATCTCCTGAAGTCCCTCGCTCGTCTGCACCTGCAGCGACCCGCGGAAGGCGGTGAACGGCCGGGTGCCACCCGAAGGGTTGGGATGACTCATCACCAGTTCATACGGCCCAGATCCGTAGAGGTTGAGATCCACGTCAAACCGCACGCCATAGGTGCCCACGTTGTCCAGCGCAGAATCAGCCATGCGCACGGCGAGAGGGTTGACCTGCACGTCCCGGGTCCCGAAGTGATGGCGCACTGTGCTGGTGAGCGGCACATGCAAGGGTCCCTCGGCTTTGAGGTCATGGCGGATCTCTGCCTGGTAGCTGTCGCCCAAGGCCACCCCCCCAACCCGGGAGAAGATACGCCGGCTCTGAATGTCGGCCAACTGGTTGAGGTAGACCCGCCCTGGAGCCAGACGGCGGCTGTCGAGCACGGCGATCAGATCGGATTCGCTGGCGCCGTTGCCGCCAGCGACAACCGCCATCTGGAAGGGGCCATTGCTGCGTCCGCGGAGCAGGCCGTTGGCAATTCCAAGGGCAGGAAGGCGGGTGCTGAGCAACACCACGCGACTGCGGGCTGGCAACACCAGCTCGTCAGTGAGGTTGCGATCAAGCTGATTGCGCAGCATCTGCACCGCAGTGGCATCGCCGGGGCCGGTGTTCCAGGGGCGGGGACCGAGTGGCTTGACCCCCATCAAATGGTTGGCCAGATAGGGCGCCTCGAAGCTGTTGCGCACGGCGCCCCGCTCGAACTGAATCGTCACTGGCCGAGTGCCGGGGTTGATCAGAATCACTCCCAGCGTGAGCTCTGTGCGGCGTTGATCCGCCCGGATCTGATTGCGATAAGAGGGGAAGTATTTGTGGTGCATGTGCAGACCGAATTCCCCGTTGAAGGTGTATTCGGCATTGGCCAGCGCCATTCCGTTCTCAGCCGCGTAGCTGAAACCCGGCACGGTTGAGATCAGAATTCCAGGACCCTCAACCTCCTCCGGCTGGTTGGAGTGGAGAACGGGCACGCGATTGAAGCTGCCGTCGAGGGGCTTGGCCCGTTGCCCGGCCATCAGGGCCACGTAGGCGTTGGCCGGAGGTGCGGGAATCAGGGTGGCGAGGCCGACCACCACACCGGCGAGAGCAGGAAACACGTTGACCGGACGCAATGAACGCAAACTGAACGGATGAAAGACTGGCTGGCCCAGCGAAGACGGCGGACTCTCCTGGCTCGGCATGGCTGGGGCCTGGCGCCGGAGGTCGGAGAAGGCGGCTGCTCGGCTGCTGGACCGTTGGAGCAACCGGCCAGCAGGCCACCCGCCCTCTCGTTCGCGTGGAGCGACTCGCTAAAAAGAACGCTCTGGAGCATAGATCCATGTTTCCCCTGTTCGGCTGTTGTCCAAGCCCCGACGGCGATCCCCATCAGGCCCTGCGCCGATCTCAGGAGCGCCGCCTGCGGATGCTGCGCTTCTGGCGTGACGGTGTGGAGCGCCAGCTGGCGGCTCTCGACGCCTCAATCAGCACCCTGGAGCAGCAGATGGAACGCGCTGGCCAGGCACCGCAGGCCTGAGCAGCTCGTGCAGACGGGCCAGTCCGCTGCGCAGCCGGCGTTGCACCGTCATCGGACTGATGCGCAGGGCCTGGCCGGTGCGCCGGTAGCTCCAGCCCTCCAGCACCACCCGCTCCAGCACAGCCCGCTGGCTGCTCTCCAGCTGGCCAAGCAAAGCCTGAACATCATCCCTATCCCCGGTTGCTGTGGGCCCGATCGAGCTGGCGGCCTGGTCGAGCGTGTCGCTTCCATCCAGCTCCAGCAGCAGTTGCTCCAGGCTCACTGGACGGCGATGCAGCCGGCTGTCCACCAGTCTCTGCCACTGGTCGGGGCTCAGGCCCATCGCCTCGCGCAGCTGTTCCGCCGATGCTGGCTGGCCCAGCTGGCGTCGCAGCTGAACCAGTTGCTGGTGCTGCTCCTCCAGCCTGCGGGGAAGGCGCACAGCCGGTGCCGTGTCGCGGAGGTAATGGAGAATCGCCCCACGGATATGGGGGCGGGCAAAGGCGTCAAAGGGGGTCTGCCGCTGTTGGCGGTAGAGCTCGGCTGCTCGCAGCAGCCCAAGCAGACCCACCTGCACGAGATCGTCGAGGGGCTCGGCGCAACGCAGGTGGTAGTGAAGGGCGATCGGCCGCACGAGCTGCTGGTACTGCTCGATGCGGGCATTGCGCTGTTGCAGCGGCCGAGACAGACGACCCTGGTGGCCGCAGGCTGTCGGCGCGGCTTGGTTGATGACGGTGCTGGACATGACGGAGGGACAGGAGCGAAACCGTGCTCCTTCTTTTCCAAACAGCTCCAGGAGGGCTGCCCTCCACAACCGTGAAAACACGGAATGATGCCCAGGTGTCCGTTTCAGGTGTGCGGCGATGGGGCTGCCACCATGCGCAGCAATGCCCAGGGACCCTCCTGTTGCAACCACTGGAGATCCGACGCCTCCGTGGCCAGCAGGTAGCCGGCGAAACCCAGGGCATTGACGCTGAAGCCGGCGCAGTGCTCGCTGCGGCGGCGCACAGTGAGGAACCACTGGTCGGTGAACAGCAGGTTGTATGGGTGCCGCGGTTGGGGATCGTGGTGGGGATCACCGAGTTCGAGCCGGCGTGCATGCTCCTGGTAGAGCTGTTGCAACTCCCTGGCCCTTGCGGTGGGATCGGCATGCTCCAGCCCCCGTCCAGGTTCTCGCCGACTGATGGCGTACTGCCAGGGCCAGTTGGGCCGGTTCTGCTCGAGCTGCTCAAGCATCAGCGCCGCCAGCGGACAACTGGGGCAAGCAGCTGAACGCGGTAACAGCTGCAGGTGACGGTGCGGCTGACTGGCCCCAGCGGCGGCACAGCTGTTGAAGAACCACAGTCCGCCGGTGTCGCTGTCCATGTCTGCAACGGCCTGCCAGTCGGCGGCGCCCAGCCAGCCCGCCTGGGGCTGCCAATGCTGGGAGATCAGCAGCAGATGGCCGGGCTGTACCGGGTACTTGTTGAGCAGCACCACATGGGAATGCCCCAGTCGACTCACCTCCAGGCGCGGATCCCAGGGCAGGAAGGGATTGGGCCGGGGACCACTGGTGCGCAGGTGCTTGGGGGTGGCGCTCAGCAGGCGGCGCACCAGGAAGGGCTCGGCCCCTGGCAGGGTGAGGAGCTCGGTGGCCAGGGGCACCAGGGCCTGTTCGGCCCTGGCCTGCTCGGAGCGCTGCAGTCCGGCCTGCCAGAGGCGTTCAGCTCGCCCCACCGGCTTTCAGGCGAGCCAGGGATGCACCCTGGTAGTAGTGGCCCAGGATCTGGTTGTAGGTGTAACCCCGCTGGGCCAGTTCCTGGGCCCCGTGCTGGCTCATGCTGGCCCCGAGATGCCCATGGGCCTCGATGGTGATCTGGGTTGTGGCGGCGTAGAGGCTTTCGACGATCGCCCCCTGATAACTGAGGATGAGCCCGGCTGTGCTGGCAACCGCTTCTTCTGTTCGCCCGTTCACACTGGCCAGACCTCGGTAAGCCTGCCAGCGGGTGGTGTCGCCCAGGTGCCAGTGGGGGTTGGCCGGCCGGGCCATGTGGGCGAGGGCGTAGGAACGCGCCGCCACAGCCTGGGCGCGCAGCGCCTCCATCGACCAGCTGCTCGGCATCTCGGCGCCCACCACCGAGGTGATGTAGCGCTCCAGGCTGAGGTGATTGATCACCCGCAGACCGCTCCCCTCCTGAATCAGGCGCAACCGTCCGGCATAGGGGGACCCGTTCACCAACACGGCGGTGCCACTGGTCTGCAGCCAGGCCTCAGGACCCGCTGCCCACAGATCCGCCAGCCGCACCGGCGCACCTGCCCGACCCCGTTGCAGGACCACGCCCTGCTGGCTGATCAGCTGCCAGGGGCCGTTGGCGGAAAGAGCGGGCGCCTCACCGGCGGCGAGCAGGGCGACACGGATTTCCAGATCGACCGGTGCCGCTGCTGCAGGCTCCACCAGGGCGGTGGCCTGCCCGGCGGGACCCGCGGCAGCGGCTTCCGGTACCGGCTGGCCACGCTGGGCCTGCAGCTGGCGCAACTGTTCGCTGGCCGTGGCGGTGTCCATGGCGCTGCTGGGCGGCACGTCCATCAGTGTGTCCAGCAGGGCGCTGTGGCTGATGGCGTGGGGACGGGGGAGCAGGTTCTGGGCGGCAAAGCCCATGCCCAGGGCCAGGCCAGCCACCGGCATCGCCAGGATCAGCTGCCGGGGTTCAGCAGGTCGTCCCAGGCGCAGAGCGCGGGGCAGCCAGGTTGCAAGGTTCCGTCCCACAGGAGATGACCGGCTCCGCTCAGGCGGATCATGCCTGAAGAAACCGCCTCACACACCATCCCCCCCGGACGGTCTGAACATTGCCAGCCGCCCACCCGCGACCGCCCCAGTTGCTCCTGCCACCAGGGGGCGACCAGGGCATGGGCTGAGCCGGTGACTGGGTCTTCGTCGATGCCCAGGCCCGGGGCCAGAAAGCGCAGCTGGTAGTCGCAGGGCTCAGACAACACCACGGGCCGCTGCGGCACTGCAGCGCCATCCACCCCGATCCGCTGCATCAGCACCAGACCGGGCCACACGTCTGGTGGCAGGCTGCGTGCGGGCAGCTGAGCGTCAGCGAGGGGGGCCTGGGGCGGCAGCAGCACAACCCGGTAGCCCAGCTCTGAATGCCAGTAGCGCTCGGCTGCCGTTCCCAGCTGATCCTGCAGGTAGGCCACCAGCTCAGGGGATTCGGCGGCTGGGGTGAGTGGGCTGCTGGGCAGCACGATCGCGGCTGCGCCGGGTTCGGGCAGCAGCTCAACGGCCAGCGGACCGCTGCGGCTGAGCAGATTGATGGTTTCTCCAGACCTGAGCAGACCCCAATGGCCCAGGGCCAGGGTGGCCGCCAGGGTGGCGTGGCCGCAGAGGGGCACCTCGCAGGCTGGGGTGAACCAGCGCAGCATCCAGCCCGCTTCGGTGCGCAGCAAAAAGGCCGTTTCCGACTGGTTGAGACTGCGGGCGATCGCCTGCATTGCCGCCGCTGCCAAGGGTTGCTCCAACAGCACCACCGCGGCCCCGTTGCCGCCGCAGGCACTGGCACTGAAGGCCTCAACCAGCACGGCGGGACAGCTCAGGGATCGCTCCGCGGTCATCACTCGGCTGTCACAGCAGGGAAGGCATCCTCGGGCTTCAACCCTCGACCCATCAAAGCCCTGGCCCCATCCTCGGCACTGGCCTGTCCTTCGATCACCGCCAGCACCTGCTCACAGATTGGCAGCGACCAGTCTTCCCTTCGCGCCAGAGCCACCGCTGCCCGGGCGGTGGCCAGTCCTTCAACGGTGGCGCCGATGGTGCTGACGGCCTGGTCGGCGCTCTGGCCCTGGGCGAGCAGCAGGCCGCAGCGGTAGTTGCGGCTCAGGCTGCTGGTCGCGGTGGCCAGCAGATCCCCCAGTCCGGCCAGTCCATAGAGGGTGGAGCGGCAGCCCCCGAGGCCCTCCACCACAACCCCCATCTCGGTGAGACCGCGCGTGAGCAGGGAGGCACGGGCATTGGCGCCGAGTTGGATGCCGTCGCAGAGCCCGGCAGCCACCGCCATCACGTTCTTCAGAGCACCGGCGAGCTCGGTGCCGAGGGGGTCACTGTTGGTGTAAATACGCAGGTTGGGAGCAGTGAGTTCGCGCTGCAATTGTCGTGCCAGAAGCGGATCGGCGCTGGCGACCACACTGGCGGCCGGCAGCCCCTGAGCCAGTTCCGCGGCCAGGTTGGGGCCGCTGAGCACGGCGAGCGGATTGCTCAGGTGACTGCTCCAGAGGCCGCTGGCGGTGAGCAGCCGATCAAGGTCGATGCCCTTGCTGCAGCTCAGCAGGGGAACCCGGGGTGGGATGGCGGGTGCCAGGCGGCGGCCCAGGGGCTCCACGGCGGCCATGGCAACGGCCATCACCACCAGATCGCAGCGCTGCAGGAGCGGCAGAGGGTCGCCGCCATCACGACGCGACCAACTGCGCAGCTCGTGGCCCTGGGCACTCCAGATCCCCTCCAGGGTGCTTCCCCAGGCTCCACGGCCGATCAGGGCGATCCGCAGGGACATCGGGGCACCGGCGCCTGTTGCGCTTGCCATCATGCGGCACACCTGGGGCGTGGACCATGGATGCGGGGTCGTCGCTGGAGCAGTGGCGGGGGCGCGCCCTGGTGGTGGGCTGCGGTGGCATCGGCGCCGCTCTGGTGCGCTCCCTGGAGCGGCGGGCTCCAGGGCTGGAGAGGCTGGCGACCCGGCGAACAGGAGCGGCTGCGGAGCAGCTACCGGCCCGCCTGCTTCACCTGGATCTCAACAGCGACCACAGCCTGCAGGCGTTGCGGGCCAGCCTTGCGGAAGGTCCGCCCCTGCGCCTGGTGATCAACACGGCCGGACTGCTGCATGGCCAGGGGATCGCCCCGGAGAAGCGTCTGGCCCAGGTGAACCGTGCCAGCCTGCGCACCAGCTTCGAGCTCAATGCCTTCGCCCCGCTGTTGCTGGCCCAGGCCCTGGAGCCGCTCTTCCCCAGGGATCTGCCCTGCCATTTCGCCAGCCTTTCGGCGCGGGTGGGCAGCATTGGCGATAACCGCTCCGGAGGCTGGTACGCCTACCGAGCCGCCAAGGCCGCCCAGAACCAGCTGTTGCACACCCTGGCCCTGGAGTGGCGACGGCGCCTCCCCCAACTGTGCGTGAGCCTGCTGCACCCGGGCACCACCGCCACGCCCCTCTCCCAGCCGTTCCAGGCCAATGTGCCGGCGCACCAGCTGTTCAGCCCGGCGCGCGCGGCGGACCAGCTGCTCGATGTGTTGAGCGGGCTGGCTGCAGACCGGAGCGGGGGCTTCTGGGCGTGGGATGGGCAGGTGATCCCCTGGTAGAGGAGCGACGCACTCACACTGCGTGCTGTTGCAACAGCTCCAGTGGGATCACCTCCAGGGTGGCCTGTTCGGTGGCCTCGAGCCGCACAGGCGGAGCCATTCCATCCTCATAGGCTTCCAGCCAGCGTGGCGCGCACACGCACCAGTGATCGCCTGGCTTCAGTCCGGGAAAGCCGTAGGCGGGAGCGGGGGTGCTGAGGTCGTTGCCCTGGGCACGGCTGTAGCTCAGAAAGGCCTCGTTGACCTCGCAGCACACGGTGTGGCGGCCGAGGTCGGCCGCGTTGGTGCGGCAGCTGCCGTCACGGAACCAGCCTGTGAGGGGTTCGCAGCTGCACAGCGCCAGAGGTTCCCCCAGAACATTC
>JBIIXY010000058.1:0-14297 GCA_044347105.1 Prochlorococcaceae cyanobacterium | reverse complement strand
CCGCCACCGTGAGGCGCCGCTCCAGGGCGAGTCGCTGCAGGCTCTCGGCCTGGGAGGCCTCCAGGCACACCGGCTTCTCCAGCAGCAGGTGCTTGCCGGCCTGCAGGGCCCTCTGGGCCAGCTCGAAGCGGGGCGCCGGAGGGGTGGCGAGCACCACAGCCTCCACGCGGGGATCGGCCAGCAGGCTGTCGAAATCGCTGTGGCCGGGCAGGTCGTTGCGCTGACAGACCTGCGCAAGACGGTCCTGGCGTGGATGCCAGAGGGCCACCGGTTCAGCGTTGGGGCAGGCGCGCAGGGCGGGCAGGTGCACGGCCTCGCCGAAGCCCAGGCCGGCAATGGCCACGCCTACCGGACGGCTGTTGGTCATGAAGCTGGGGGGAGGATTCAGCCAGCCTGCCCCATGCCCGCCGCCGCTTGGCAGCTCTCGCGGATCACGGCCATCACCAGCTCGTCGTCGCCCGGGGCGCTCCAGCTGGCCCCGAAGCGGGGCAGGCCGTTCACAGAGGTGTCTCGGTAGAGCCGCTGGCCGCAGTCGATCTCCATCACATACAGATCCCCCTGCCGCGGCCGGTCGTCGTCCTCGCCATCCGGGCTGGCTGGCTGGAAGCGGCTGAGCACGCTGAGGTGGCCATTGCGGCTGGGATGCAGGCTGCCCTGATCCCACCATTGGCGTCCCTCGTGGCTGGCCGGCACCTCATGCCAGTCCACGGGGCCAGCCGCAGCGTCTTGCACCGGCATCAGCCACAGGAGCACGGCCAGGGCGAAGCTGAACAGGGTTGCGCCGATCCTTGTGCTGATGCCAAGAGTGAATCTCATGCGGGCGGGTGTGCTCAGGCGAGCGCGGCCTGGCGGCAGCCGTGCAACTGCAGCATGGCGGCCAGGGTGGTTTTGAGCTCGGTGCGATCCACGATGGCGTCCACAAAGCCGTGGTCGCGCAGGTATTCAGCGGTCTGGAAGCCTTCGGGCAGCTTCTCGCGCAGGGTCTGCTCGATCACCCGGCGGCCGGCGAAGCCGATCAGGGCCTTGGGTTCGGCCAGGATCAGATCTCCAAGCATGGCGAAGCTGGCGGTCACGCCGCCGGTGGTGGGGTGGGTGAGCAGGGGCAGATAGAGCAGCTCAGCTTCCCTGTGGCGCTCCAGGGCGCCGGAAATCTTGGCCATCTGCATCAGGCTGAGCATGCCCTCCTGCATGCGCGCCCCCCCCGAGGCACACACGATCAGCACGGGCAGCCGCCGGGCCGTGGCGGTCTCGATCAGGCGGGTGAGCTTCTCGCCCACCACCGAGCCCATCGAGCCTCCCATAAAGCGGAAGTCCATCACCCCAAGGGCGAGGGGGATGCCGCTGCTGCGGCACAGACCCGTGACCACCGCGTCGCGCAGGCCGGTGCTGGCCTGGCTGTCGCGGATGCGGTCGGCGTAGCTGCGCCGGTCCTTGAAGGCCAGGGGATCGGTGGGGCTGAGATCCTCGTCGAGGGGCTCAAAGCTGCCGGGGTCGGCGATCAGGCGGATGCGCTCCTCGCTGTCGATGCGGTGGTGATAGCCGCAGCCTTTGCACACACTGGCGTTGGCCACCAGATCCTTGCGGTACACCACCAGTCCGCACTCCAGGCATTTGCTCCAGAGGCCGTCCCCCTCTTCCGCCTCCTGGGGGTTGCGCACGGTGGGTGCGGTCTTGCGACGGTCGGCGAACCAGTCGAACAACGACATGGGCAGAAACCCGGCGGCAGCACGACTCCATTAAAGGCTGCCAGCCAGCGACCCAAGCCCAACCGCTGCTCCGAGCTGTTGCAGCCAGAACCCGTTGCCCAGCAGCCACACAGCAGCGCCGGCGCCGGTGAGAAAGGGGCCGAACGGGAAGGGCTGGTGACGGCCCAGGCGGCCCGTGACGCGGCCGAGAAGGCCCACCACCGCCCCGGCGAACACCGCCAGCACTACGGTGAGGCCCAGGCCGGTGAGGCCCAGCCAGGCTCCCAGCAGGGCCGCCAGCTTGGCATCTCCCAGCCCAAGGGCGGGCCTGCCGAGCAGCCGTTCCGCCAGAGCACTCACCGCTTCGAAGCCAAGCAGCCCGGCGGCGGCGGCCAGCAGGTGATGAAGCAGCAGCAGCCGGCCTGGCTCGAAGCCCTGCTCCAGACCGATCACGGCTGTGCAGGCCAGGCCCAGCAGCAGTCCCCAGCGGCAGAGGGGCTCGGGCAGCCAGAGCTGATCGAGGTCGATCAGGGTGAGAGGGATCAGCCAGCTGAGCAGCAGCCAGCCCGCCAGCAACAGCAGCAGCGGCTGGGGATCGCTGGCCATGGCCGTGGGCCTGGCCAGGCTGTTGGCTACCCACAGGCCGGCGGTGAGCAGCTCCACCAGGGGGTAGCGCACGGCGATGGAGCCTCCGCAGCGGCGGCAGCGGCCGGCCTGCAGCAGCCAGCTCAGCACCGGCAGGTTTTCAAACCAGCGCAGGGAGCTGCCGCAGCGAGGGCAGTGGCTGCCGGGAACCATCAGTGATTCCTGGCGGGGCAGGCGCCACACCACCACGTTGAGAAAGCTGCCGACGCAGGCCCCGAACAGGGCAGCGAGGAGGATGGGGCTGCCGGACATGGAACCAGAACCGGGTGGGATGGTCAGCGACTGCGGGGCATGCGCTTGCCACGCAGCAGCTCGATCGGCACAAACTGCTCGTCGGGCAAGAGGATCGGCTGCTCAAAGACCACCCGGCCGCGCTCCCCCTGCAGCACCACCCCGATCGGATCGCTGCCGCCGGGACAGCGCTCCATGTACTGGAAGAGGGCCTGGCGGGCCTGGTGAAACACCTGCTGGCTGTTGATGCGATCAAACCGGAGGCCCGCTGGGGGCCGATCGTGGGCCCCGGCAATCTGAAATGAAGGAAACGGCTCTGCGCGTCTCGCGGCCTCACGGGACTGCAGTGGACGACTGGAGCCGCTGGACTTGCCGGTGGTGGCGGGAATGGGGGTGATGGCCTCACCAACTCCAGTTGCGCAACAGAGTAGGGGTTGATAGTGGAGTTGGTGCGGCCTGAGTGCATCAGCCCAGTTTGTTCTTCTCCTCGATCATGCGGTGAATGATCGGGGTGAGGATCAGTTCCATGGCGAAGCCCATCTTGCCGCCGTTCACCACGATCGAGGTGGGGCTGGACATGAAGGAGTCATGGATCATGTCGAGCAGGTAAGGGAAGTCGATGCCCCACTTCTCGCGGGCTCCTTTGCGGAAGTGGATGATCACGAAGCTCTCATCCGGCGTTGGGATGTTCCGGATCATGAACGGGTTGGAGGTGTCCACCGTGGGCACCCGCTGGAAGTTGATGTCGGTCTGGCTGAACTGGGGGCAGATGTGGTTGATGTAATCCGGCATGCGGCGCAGGATCGTGTCCACGGTGGCCTCGGCGGAGTAGCCGCGCTCGGCGTTGTCGCGGGCGATTTTCTGAATCCACTCCAGGTTGGTGATCGGCACCACGCCGATCAGCAGATCCACCAGTCCGGCCACGTTGTACCCGTCACCCTTCACGCCGCCGTGCAGGCCCTCGTAGAAGAGCAGGTCGGTGCCGGCAGGGATCGGTTCCCAGGGGGTGAACTGGCCGGGCTCCAGGTTGGTGCCCAGCCGGCCGTTGTGCTCGGCGGCCTCCTCGAGGGAGTGGAGGTAGTAGCGCTTCTCGCCAGCGCCGGTTTCGCCGTAGGTCTTGAACAGCTCCTCGAGCTTGTCGAACAGGTTGGCCTCGGGCCCGAAGTGCGAGAAGTTCTCGCCCTTGGCCAGGGCGGCGGCCATCGCCTCCTTCATCGGGCCCCGCTCGTAGCGGTGGTAGCTGTCGCCCTCCACCACCGCGGGCGTGATGCCTTCGCGGGTGAAGATGTACTCGAAGGCCCGCTTGACGGTGCTGGTGCCTGCGCCGGAGGAACCAGTGACGGCAACGACCGGGTGACGTTTCGACATCGGCGCAGGGGGAGAAAAACCGCTGCTGACTTTGGCAGATCGCGGGGCCGTCGCGGACCGCTCGAGCCTGGACCGTTACTCCTGCAGTGCCGCCAGCAGCTGGTCGCCCATGGCGCGGCAGCCCAGCTGGGTGCAGCCCTCGGCCATCAGGTCGCCGGTGCGGTAGCCCGCCGCCAGCACCCGGTCGACGGCGGCCTCCAGATCGGCGGCGGCGGCCTCCTGCTTGAGGCCGATGCGCAGCAGCATGGCGGCGCTGAGCACCATGGCCATCGGGTTGGCCTTGTCCTCACCGGCGATGTCGGGGGCGGAGCCGTGGATCGGCTCGAACAGACCGGGGCCGCCTGCGCCCAGGGAGGCGGAGGGCAGCATGCCGATCGAGCCGCTGAGCATGGCGGCTTCGTCGCTGAGGATGTCGCCGAACAGGTTGCTGGTGAGCAGCACGTCGAACTGGCGCGGGTTGCGCACCAGCTGCATGGCGGCGTTGTCGACGTACATGTGGCTGAGCTCCACGCCGGCGTAGCTGCTGGCGTGCAGGGCCTCCACCCGGTCGCGCCAGAGCTGGCTCACATCCAGAACGTTGGCCTTGTCGACGCTGCAGAGGCGGCCGCTGCGCTGCTGGGCCAGATCGAAGCCCACCCTGGCGATCCGGTCGATCTCATCGTCGAAGTAGGCCATGGTGTTGAAGGCCCGCACCCGGCCCTCGGCCTCCACCCGCCCCTTGGGGGTGCCGAAGTACACGCCACCGGTGAGCTCGCGCACCACCAGCAGATCCACCCCCTCGATCACCTCGCGCTTGAGGGTGGAGGCCTCGATCAGGGCGGGAAGGATCTTCACCGGCCGCAGGTTGGCGAACAGGCCCAGGCCGGCCCGCAGGCCCAGCAGGCCGGTCTCCGGGCGCTTCTCTCTGGGCAGGCTGTCGTACTGGGGCGAGCCGATGGCGGCCAGCAGCACGGCGTCGCTGGACCGGCAGGCCTCAAGAGTGCTGGCCGGCAGTGGCTCTCCGGTGGCGTCGATGGCGGCGCCACCCATGGGCTGCTCGTCGTAGACCAGCGTGAAGCCATGGCGACTGCTCACCGCATCCAGCAGCAGGCGAGCCACAGCCATGATTTCCGGACCGATGCCGTCTCCGGGGAGCAGGGTGATCCGGTAGCTGGTCATCGCGGCAGCCTGGAGCAGGGGGAGGGAGGCCTGGAGGCTACGCCGCAGCCCCGCAGCTCAGCCCTGGTTGCGCTTCTCCAGCTGCCGCAGGGCGCGGGCCATCTCCGGCAGTCTGTTGAAGGCGGCGGCGCAGCGCAGCCAGAGGCGGTTGGGGATGGCGGGGTAACCGCTCACCACTTCCCCGGCGGCCACCTCGCCATGCACCCCGGACTTGGACGAGGCGATCGCCCGGTCGCCCATCACCGCCCGGTTGGCCAGGCCTACCTGGCCGGCCAGGATCACGCCATTGCCGAGGCGGGCGCCGCCTGCAATCCCCACCTGGGCGGCCAGGGCACAGCCCTTGCCGGTGGTCACACCGTGGCCGATGTGCACGAGGTTGTCGATCTTGCTGCCGGCGCCGATGCGGGTTTCGCCCACAGCCGGCCGGTCGATGCAGCTGCCGCTGCCCACCTCCACACCCGCCTCCAGCACCACCCGGCCGGTCTGGGGCATCTTGCGCCAGCCGGCGGCGGTGGGCACGAAGCCGAAGCCTTCACCGCCGATCACCGTGTTGCTCTGCAGCACGCAACCCTCGGCCAGGCTGCTGCCGGGGTGCACCACGGCCCCGGCGTGGAGCACGCAACCGGGGCCGATCTCCACATCGTCGTAGAGCACCACGTGGGGATGCAGGGTGCAGCCCGCAGCGATCTGCACCCGGGCACCCACCACCACGTGGGCCCCGAGATGGCTCTGGTCGCTCACCTGGGCCGTGGGATCGACCACGGCGGTGGGGTGTACGCCGGGGGCTGGCTGGAGTGGGGGATGGAGCTGCTCGAGGGCCTCGGCGAAGCCCAGCCGCGGGTCGGCCAGGGCAATCCAGGCCACCCCGCGGGTCTCCAGCTGGCGGCGCAGCGCAGCGCTCTCCTCACCCCGGGCGGGGATCAGCACGGCCGCGGCCCCAGTGCTGGACACCGCGGCCGCCAGGGCATGGCCCTCCTCCAGGAAGGCCAGGTCGCCGGGTCCGGCCTGGTCGAGGGCGGCAGCGCCGCTCAGGTCGGGGTCCTGGGCCGGGAAATGGGCGGGGAGGGCACCGCCTTGCCCCTCACTGAGCTGGGCCAGCAGTTGGCTGAATCGCATCCCGCAACGGGCTCAGGTGCCCGGATCGTAGGCAGCGGCTGGGCTGGGCATCAGATCAGCACCAGCTGGTCGCGGTGCACCACCTCCACACCGGCCTGCCCCACCAGGCTGCGCAGTTCGTCGCTGCCCATCCCGCTCAGACCCCGGCCCAGTTCGCGGCCATCGGCGGCCAGCAGACGCACAGCCTCCTGGGGACCGAAGTCCCCCTCCACGGCCACCACCCCCACCGCCAGCAGCGAGGCCCCCCGTTCCACCAGGGCCCGCTCGGCGCCGGCATCCAGCTTGAGCGCCCCCTTGGGCAGCAGGGCGTGGGCCAGCCAGCGCTTGCGGTCTGGCAGCGGGGCACTGGAAGGCTGGAACAGCGTGCCCACCTTCTCGCCGGCCAGCAGGGCCTCCAGCACGGTGGGATCGCGGCCATCAGCCAGGCGCACCCGGATGCCGCTGGAGGTGGCGATGCGGGCAGCCGCCAGCTTGGTGGTCATGCCGCCCGTGCCCCACTGGCCACCGCCACTGGCCACGGAGCTGAGCCGCTCCAGCTCGCTCAGGTCGCGCACCTCCTCGATCGGGCGGGCGGAACTGTCGGTGCGCGGATCGCCGGAGTAGAGCCGGTCCACGTCGGTGAGCAGGATCAGTTCATCGGCGCCCACGGCCACGGCCACCAGGGCTGAGAGGGTGTCGTTGTCGCCGAAGCGCAGCTCATCGGTGGCCAGGGTGTCGTTTTCGTTTACCACCGGCACCACGCCCCAGGCCAGCAGCTGTTCCAGGGTGCGGCAGGCGTTCTGGTAGCGGCGCCTGGAGGCCAGGTCGCCGCGGGTGAGCAGCACCTGGGCCACCGCCAGGCCGCGCACGGCGAAGGCGTCCTGGTAGAGCGCCATCAGCTGCCCCTGACCCACCGCGGCCGCCGCCTGCAGGGCCTCCACGGCCGTGGGGCGCCTGTCCATCGCCAGCCGGGCGCAGCCCAGGCCCACGGCTCCGCTGGTCACCAGGGCGATCGATTCCCCCCGCCGGCAGGCCCGGTTGAGGCTGGCGGCCAGGTCGGCGATCACGGCGGCGGTGGGGCGCTCAGGGCTGCCGCGCAACAGGCTGGTGCCCACCTTCAGCACGCGCCGGGGCTGACGGGAGGGGTCTGCCATCTCAGCCCAGGCTGCCGCCCATCCAGTTGGCCAGCCGCACTTCCAGCCTCTGCAGACGGTCGCGGCGGCAGGGCCGGCCCTGGGGGTCAATCGGCTTCACCAGCACGGTGAACAGCCCCAGACGGTTGCCGGCGATCACATCGGTGAACACGCGATCGCCGATCAGGGCCACCCGGCCAGCGGGCAGCTGCAGCTCATCGAGCACGCGGCGCAGGGCCTGGCGGCGGGGCTTGGCGGCCGAGGTGGTGAACGGCACTCCCAGGTCGCGGGCCACGGCACCGATGCGTTGCCGGGACGGGTTGTTGCTGAACAGATGGATCGGCATCCGCCCCTTGGCCTGCTCCAGCCACTGGCGCATCCGCGGGGGGAGGGTGCTGTGCCGGCGCGGCAGCAGGGTGCGATCCACATCCAGCACCAGGGCCGCGATCCCCCGGTCGAGGAGCTCCTGCAACGGCAGGTCCACCAGTGTGCCCTCCAGCAGCCGGTCGGGTTTGAGCCACTGGCGCAGGTTCATTCCAGCCCCTCCCGCTCCTCCAGCTCCGCCTCGATGCGGGGCTGCACCCGCTCAAACTCCTCGCCTTCCACCAGCACGGCCTCGCTGCCCTGCATGCGCGCAACCACGAAGAAGGGATCCAGCGGGATGTAGAGGCCGTATTCCTGGTCGTTGACCAGGAAGCTCACCAGCAGTTCGTAGGTCTCGGATTCGTCGTCGGCATCGTCGTCGTCGAGCTCCTCGGGCTCGGGTTCGTCCAGTTCACCGCTCACGGTGAGGGTCACAGCTGAGCGCACCAGGGTGAGGTCGTGCTCCTGCAGCACCACATCGGCCACAGACAGGATCGGCTCGCTGGCATCGACGCTGTCGATCAGTTCCGGGTCGGCTTCGTCATCGAGGCGGAAGAGGCACACCGGCGTGTCCACCGGCGTGAGCAGCACGTAGTCGTGGCCGTCGAGCGGAATCAGTTGCTCCAGGAAGCAGAGCAGCTGCCTGCCCTTCTGGTCGTTGACCAGCACGGTTGGCACATCGGTGGGGAGTTCGCCCGAGCCAGTCATGGAAACACCTGCGGAGCTCTGAAACGGTGAGCTGTGTTCACAGGATGAACCAGCGCGGCCCTGTTTGCCGTCGTGGATGGTCGCCGGCCCCACCGTCAGGGCTGCCGCCCGCCCGTTGGGCCCGGCTCGGGGCCCTCCTCCAGCCACTGCTCCAGCAGCAGGGCAGCGGCGGCACTGTCGAGGGCACCGCTGCGATCGCCCTGCAACCCGTGTTGCTCGGCGGCGGCCCAGCTGCTGCTGTGTTCGTTCACCCACACCAGCGGCAGCAGGGTGGCGGCCGCCAGTTGCAGGCCGTAGCGGCGGCAGTGGCGGGCCTGGGGGGTCGGCCCTCCCCCACTGTCCAGGGGCAGACCCACCACCAGCACCTGCACCCGGCGGCGCTCGATCAGGGGCAGGAGCAGGCCGAGATCGGCGCTGAAGGCAGCCCGTGCCAGGGCGGGCAAGGGGGTGACCGTCAGGCCCAGGGGGTCGCAGCCGGCCAGGCCGATGCGGCGTCGGCCCACATCGAGGGCCAGGGCGGAACGGGGCCGGGGTCGCTTCAAGCCGTTCAGCGGGGGCCCACCGGCGTGGGCAGCGGTCGCCGGCGGGGTTGCAGCTGCTCCAGCATCGCCTCCAGCCGCCGGGCCGCCTGCTGGGCAGGAGCGGGGCATTCCTGGCGCCGCCAGACGCTGCGGGCCATCAACACCCGTTCACCCCGGGCTTCGGCGCCACGCCGCTGCAGCCAGCGGTCGAGCTCGCGGTCGCGCACATCGCTGCGCAACCAGAGCGGCTCGCCATCGGCCAGCGCCCGCTGGGCCTGGCAGAGCAGCCGATCGGTGCCCGCCCCGATCAGATGGCTCCAGCCGGGATGCACCGTGAGTTCCAGGTCGTGGCCACCGCCGGGATGGTCCCCCAGCCAGCGCAGGCCGGCCACGGCCTGGTTGCGGGCGGGGTCCAGCAACATCCAGCCGCGGCGATGGCTCTGGTCGAGCAGATCGTCGCTGCTGCGGTCGAGCAACTGGCGCAGCTGGGCTGGACAGGCGGCCTGCTCCAGTTGGAACAGGGCCCAGGCCGTGCGGCGGTTGAGTGCGCGCAGAGAGGGATCACTGCCAGTGTCCTCACCAGCGGTGGTTGTGGTGCCCTGCGCCGGGGCCTCCAGCCGCCACAGGCGCTCGGTGAGCAGGGCTTGGAAACCCTGTTCACGCAGGGCGGCCAGCCGGTCGTTGTCGAGGCTGGAGCTGGTGGCGATCCAGCTGGTGGCACCCCGGGCCCGTTGGATCGCCTCGCGCAGGAGGAGCTGGGAGAGTTGGCCGCGCCGGCTGGACGCGGCAATGCGCAGGTGCAACACCTGCCAGCAGCTGCCCGTGCGGTTGAGGGGGCGGCTGATGATCAGCCCCAGCACTGCACTGTCGTGGCGGGCAACCAGCACCTGGGGCGGCCGGCGCCGGCGGCCGCTGCGCATCAGCCCCAGCAGACGCTCGGGCAACTGGAGCAGCAGGGCCCTCTGCAGCTGGGGTTGAAGGGGAAGAAAGGCCGGATCGGTGAGCAGCGGCAGGTGCCAGGCCGCGAGGGGCTCAATCACCGCCTGCTGCGGGGAGGAACCCTCGCTAGGGAGTTCTGAGGGGTGCTCGGACGGGAGCTCTGACCGGTGCTCGGGCCGGTGCGGCATGGGGGATTGCACCGTCATCCCGGACAGTTGAGCCTTGGATTGGTCAACTCTATCGACAGCACCACTGGAGCGCCGAAGACCTTTGGCAGGAGGCCCCGGGGCTGCGTTCCTGGGGTGGAGGAGGGCTCAGGCCGGGCGCACCAGCACCAGCGGCGTGCGCTCGTTGGCATTGCCGGCCGGGTTGGGCCGCAGGGCCCGCTGCAGCAACTCCTCGTCACAGCCCTGACTGGAGGCCAGCACCTTCACCCGGCCCAGGTCATTCACGTCCACCACGGCCACGGCCACCCCCAGGGCCCGGGCCATGGCCGCGCAGAACGCCTCGGGCTGGTCGGGGCCAAGCACGATCGTCTGGTCGTAGGGCGGGGTGGTGCCGGTCACGTCGTCGATCAGCCGGGCCTGGTCGCCCGCCAGCCGGTAGAACCAGCCTTTGGAGCCCACCAGCTTGAGGGCGGTGCCGGCCAGCCAGGCACAGAGCACGCGGGCAGGCCCCACGACGTCGATCAGGCTCTGCAGTCCGCAGGCGGTGGCCAGGGAGCTGGTGGGGTGGAACACGCGGCAGAGCAGCCGGGCGAGGCTGCTGGGCTGCACCGATTCGGGATGGTGGTAGCGGCCCTGCATCACCGCCAGGGGCGTTTCGCCGATGGTGAGCACATCGCCGCTCTGCAGCACCGGCCCGGCGTAATGGCGCAGCACCTGCTCAGGGTCGTCGAGGGTGCCCAGCAGGTGGGTGCGCACCGGCAGCACCGCGCAGCGCTCGCCGCTGCGCCAGGTGGCGGTGTCGGGGGTCTGGGGCTCGGGTCGCCGCAGGGGCACCAGGATGCCGTCACGGCGCCAGATCCGGCCGAAGGGCCCGTAGTTCACCCAGCACACCTCCAGCCAGAGGGTGTCCAGCAAGGCATCGAGATCACCTTCCTCGGCGCCCTTGATCTCCACCGTGAGCGCGGCGCGGGTGGTCTTGCGGCCCTTCACGATGTACGCGGCCCAGTAGCCGTCCGGCCTGCTCTCCTCGTCGGGGTGGAGGGCTTTCACCGCCGTGCGCACCTTCATGTTGGCCAGGTCGCCGCGGCCCAGCAGGGTGGGGCGCAGCTCCAGCTCCGGCACAAAGACCTCCATGCGCCCATGGGGGTTGCTGATGGCCACCGTGCCCTCCACCAGGAGGCTGCGCTTGCCGCTGCGGCGGGTGCTGAAGGGTTCGGCACGCAGCTGCAGGGGTGAAGCGGGCCGCAGCCGGTGGCGCAGTTCCAGCCAGAGCAGGGCCAGCGCGAAGACAAGGGCGGCGATCAGGGCCACCTTCAGGAGGATCAGGAGCAGCAAGTGCAGGCGTACCGAATGGGCGGAGCGTAAGTGCAGCTGCCGCCCTAGGGTCCGGCCCATCCTCTCGCGGCTGGGTGATGCGCAAGACGTTCGTGCTGGACACCAACGTGTTGCTGCACGATCCGCTGGCCCTCACCCGCTTCGAGGACAATCACATCGTGATCCCGATCGAGGTGGTCGAGGAGATCGACCGCTTCAAGCGCGACCCGGCGGAAAAGGGCCGCAATGCCCGCCAGGTGTCGCGGCTGCTCGATGCCTTGCGTGCCCAGGGCAATCTGGCGGAGGGAGTGCCCAACGGCGACCTGGGCGGGACGCTGATGGTGGTGTTCTGCCGCAGCGAGACGCTGGCAACCCTGCCGCCGGAGCTGAAGGCAGGCAACGGCGACAACAACATCCTGGCGGTGGCCCTGGAGCAGCAGCAGCTCGGCTCCGTGATCGGTGACCAGCCTCCGGTGGTGCTGGTGACCAAGGACACCAATCTGCGCATCAAGGCCGATGCGGTGGGCCTGATCGCCCAGGACTACACCAGCGACCGGGTGGACATCGCCGATCTCTACCCAGGCTTCTGCGAGGCCTGGGTGAGCGCGGAGCAAATGGACCGGCTGAAGCTGGCGCCGGGTCTGGAACTTGGTGGCCTCACCCTGCCGGCCCCCCTGCAGGCCAATGAGGGGGTGACCCTGATCGACCAGGCCCAGCCGGCCCACACCCTGCTGGCCCGTTACAACGCCGCCACGGCCACCCTGCAGCCCCTGCAGCATGCGCCCAAGGCCAAGCTGGGTCGCATCCAGCCGCGCAACCGCGAGCAGACCTTTGCCCTCGATCTGCTCCTGGATCCCGCGATCCAGTTGATCACGCTGGTGGGCAAGGCGGGCACTGGCAAGACGCTTCTGGCACTGGCGGCCGGATTGAACCAGGTGGCCGACGAACGGATCTACGAGCGGCTGCTGGTGACCCGCCCCGTGATCTCGCTGGGCAAGGAGATCGGCTTCCTGCCTGGTGATCTCGAAGAAAAGATGGGTCCCTGGATGCAGCCGATCATCGATAATCTCGATTTTCTGCTGGGCGGTGAGGACCAGCAGAAGGGCTCAGGTGCGGCCCGCGCCGGTCATAGGCCGGCACGGGGCAACTGGAATGATCTCAAGAGCATGGGGCTGCTGGAAGTGGAGGCGATCAGCTATATCCGCGGCCGCTCGATTCCCCGCCAGTACATGGTTGTGGATGAGGCACAGAATCTCACGCCCCACGAGGTGAAGACGATTGTGACCCGGGTTGGCGAAGGCACGAAGATCGTGTTCACCGGTGATCCCTATCAGATCGATAATCCCTATGTGGACGCCGAGAGCAATGGCCTCACCTGGCTGGTGGAGCGCTTCAAGGGCCAGCCCCTGGCCGGCCATGTGACCTTGCAGAGGGGCGAGCGCAGCGCTCTGGCAGAGCTGGCGGCCAACCTGCTCTGAGGCGTCACGATCAGCTTTCAGCGGCCGCCAGGGCGCGCACCACATCACCGCGGGTGAGCACGCCGGCTAGCTTGCCTTCGCCGTTGAGCACGAACAGGCGCTGTGTGCCGCCCTCGTGCAGTTGGCGCGCCGCCGCCGGCAGGGGCAGGTCCACCCCGCAGGTGTGGGTGCGGGTGCTCATCACGTCCTTCACCGTGCTGCCCAGCACCTGGTGCACCTCCTTGTCCCAGTTGAGGGGATTGCGCAGGTAGATCACCGCGTCAAGCAGCATCACGTAGGGGCCCGGCTGGAAGCCGCTCTCGCGCACCATCAGGTCTTGCTCGCTCAATTCGCCCACCAGCGCCCCGCTGGCATCGAGCACCGGCAGGCCGCTGATGTGATGTTCACTCATCAGCGTCACCGCCTCCTGCAGGGGTGAGTCCTGATTCACGCTCAGCACCGGGGTGGTCATCACGGAGGAAACGGGCTGCTGCACCACGGGCGAGTCGGTCGGCTGTCCGCATTCTGAGGCCGCGGGTTCTCGCCGCTGCCGGGCCAGGCCGCTGCCAGCAGACTGCAGGCATCCCATCCCCAGCTGATGAGCCGTTTCCAGGAGGCCCTGCGCGCCGCCAACAACCTGCGCCTGCTGGCGGCGGTTGGCCGCAGCGGCGGCGAGCTGAGCAGCATCGCCGATCTGATCGACAACTTCCTGGGCAGCCCCCAGCTGGCGGCCAGCGTGGAACGGTTCAAGGCCGTGCCGGGTGGAGCGGAGATGCTGGCCGAGCGGTATCCGCCGTTGCAGCCGGACATCGACAGCCTGCGCCAGCTGCCCCCCGGCACGCTCGGCCGCCGCTATGCCGACCTGATCCTCTCCCTGGGCTACGACCCCGAGTTCTTCCGGCCCCGCGATGTGAGCACAGACGACCGCTGGCTCACCCAGCGCATCGCCACCACCCACGACATCCACCACGTGGTGGCGGGCTTCGGCACCGAGCCCGCCGGTGAGAACGGCGTTCTGGCGATCACCGCCGCCCAGATCGGCTTTCCCGGCTATGTGCTGCTCACCAGCGCCGGCCAGCTGGCGGCCTTCCGCTTCCAGCCGGAGCGCTTCCCCCTGCTCAGCGCCGCCCAGGCCCACGGCCACGCCATCGCCCGCCAGGCCCAGTGCCTGGCGGCGGT
This sequence comes from Prochlorococcaceae cyanobacterium, assembly GCA_044347105.1. Lineage (GTDB taxonomy): Bacteria > Cyanobacteriota > Cyanobacteriia > PCC-6307 > Cyanobiaceae > NIES-981. The sequence goes on along the minus strand of JBIIXY010000058.1, from coordinate 334 downwards.
GAGGTGGGAGGAGGGCTGGGACAAGCCGGTGCGCCAGTGGCGCGAGGAGCTCGGCATCAGCGACCCGGCCGACGCCGAGCCCTACGGACTCGACGCCCAGCTGGGCCCGCTGCCATGAGCCGGGCCCCGGCGCCGCTGCGCCGTCTGGCGGATGGACTCACCCTGGGGCGTGCCCTGCTGGGTCTGCCGTTGATCCTGGCCCTCACTGGCGGTGCGGCGGGCCTGGCCTGGTGGCTGCTGCTGCTGGGCGGGCTGAGCGACTGGGCCGACGGCCTGCTGGCCCGCCGCGCCGGCGGCGGCTCGGCGTGGGGCGCCCGCCTCGATCCCCTCACCG
>JBIIXY010000149.1:0-4537 GCA_044347105.1 Prochlorococcaceae cyanobacterium | reverse complement strand
ACGAGGTTGACTTTTATGTGGCCGAGGCCAATGCGGCAGAAGCTGCTGGATACATCGGCGAACTGGCGACACGTCGAGGCCTCGATCCACAGATCTGGCGATGGGCTCGGGGCCTTGGGCGCAGCCCTTATTCGAACAGTGCAGACACGCCAACCAGTGCCCAGAGTTCCTGCGGCGCGTCAGGCGAAATGGCCAAGGCTTGGCCCGGTCATCTGAAGGACTAACGGGGTTGGCATCGTCAGCCGCAGCACCAGGGGTGTCTGCGACGCCATGCTGACCCCATCGGTTCCGCCCGCCCATGCCTGCCGCAGGCTCTGCCTTCGCCCAGCTTCACCAGCACCTGCATCAGACACGCCTGCTGGGCTCAATCAGCAGCGCCCTCTACTACGACCAGAACACTGTGATGCCGGCTGCTGGTGCAGCCTGGCGCGGTGAGCAGCTGGCTCTACTGGCCGGCCAGCTGCACGAACGGCAGAGCAGCGCGGAATACGCCGAGCTGGTGGCGGCAGCTGAAAGCGAGCTCGACGCGGAGGTCTCACCCGAACGCCGCCGCAACCTGCAACTGCTGCGCCTCGAGCTTGAACGTCAGCGCTGCCTCGATCCGGCCCTCGTCAGCGCGCTTGCCAAGGCTCAGTCGCGCGGCAATGCGGTGTGGCAGGACGCCCGCAAGCGGAACGATTTTTTGGCCTTTGTCCCGGCCCTCCAGGAGCTGATCGCCCTGCGCCGCCACCAGGCCAGCCAGCTGGCCGCTGCGGAACCAGTGCCGCGCAGCCCCTGGGAAATCCTGGCCCAACCCTTTGAACCTGACATCAGCAAGACCAGGTTGGCTGAGCTGTTTGCGCCTCTGAAGGATGAGCTGCCGGCGATGCTTGATCAGGTGAGCTCCATCAGCAGGACGCAGTCCCCAGCCATCGATCTGCCTGAGGCTCTGCAGGAGCAGCTCTGCAGCGATCTGCTCGACAGCTGGGGCTACGACCCGGCGCGATGCCAGCGCTCCCGCTCCGCGCACCCCTTTTCCTGCACCGTAGGTCCCCAGGACTTCCGCATCACCACTCGGGTGGTGCCGGACCAGCCACTCTCGGCGTTTCTGGCCACGGCCCATGAGTGGGGCCACTCGCTCTACGAGCAGGGACTGCCACGTACCGACGACCACTACTTCCCCTGGCCCCTCGGGGAAGCCACGTCCATGGGGGTCCACGAGTCGCAGTCGCTGTTCTGGGAGTGCCGAGTGGCCCGCAGCCGCGCCTTCGCTGAGCGCTGGCATCCCCGCTTTTGTTCAGCCCTGGGCAGCGATCCCTGGTCCGGTGCCTTCGGCTTCTGGCGTGCCCTGAATCCCCTGCGGCCCGGCCTGATCCGGGTGGAGGCCGACGAGCTCAGCTACTGCTTGCACATCGTGCTGCGCTTCGAGCTGGAGCTGGCCTTGCTCGAACAGGAGATGCCAGTGGAAGAGCTACCGAAACAGTGGAACCAACGGATGCAGGAATTGCTGGGAATCCAGCCCCAGACTGACTCTGAGGGGTGTCTTCAAGATATCCATTGGGCTGAAGGGCTTATGGGTTATTTCCCCTCTTACGCCCTCGGACACCTCATTAGCGCCCAGCTTTCGGAGACGTTTGAGCAGACCAATGGTTCAATCCAGGCCCTGATCAGCGCCGGAGACGAACTCCAGCTCCAAGCCTGGCTCGGCCAGACCGTCTGGCCGCTCGGCCGCTCGGTCAATGCGGAAGAGCTCGTCGAGCAGGTCACGGGCCGCCCCCTCAGCGCCCAATCCTTTTTGACTCACCTCCGCACGAAGGTGGCCGAGCTCCAGTAGGAGCTGAACCAAGGCTGCTCATCCTGTCCTGTCTTCGCCGTCTCAGACTTGAGGGCCTGTTCGGCTACTTCCCCTCCGATGCCCTCAGCACCCACCCCTTCCTCGCCTGTCTGGGCGCCAAGGTTGCCGAGCTGGCCGATGCCACCCTGGAACCACCCGGATCCCTGCATAGGATGCGCGGCGCCGCAACCGCTCCCCCATGGCGAACATCGACCAAGCCCCCAGCCGCACGATGGCCAACCTGCTGCATGTGCTGCCCGCGTTTGCCGATGAAGCCGAGCTGCGCCTAAACACGATCGTGGAGCTCAACAGCAACACCATCAACAAGTACGAGCTGATCACCGAAACCGGCCACCTCAAGCTCGACCGGGTGGGTTACTCCTCTCTGGCCTACCCCTTTGCCTACGGCTGCATCCCCCGCACCTGGGATGAGGACGGCGACCCGCTGGACATCGAGATCGTGGGCGTGACCGAACCCCTGATCCCGGGATCCCTGGTGGAGGCCCGCATCATCGGCATCATGAAGTTCGACGATGGCGGCGAGGTGGACGACAAGGTGATCGCCGTGCTTGCCGATGACAAGCGCATGGACCACATCACCAGCTACACCGATCTGGGCGCGCACTGGCTGAAGGAAACCCAGTACTACTGGGAGCACTACAAGGATCTCAAGAAGCCCGGCACCTGCCGCGTGAATGGCTTCTTCGATGCCGCCGAAGCCGTGAGGGTGATCAAGGAGTGCGAGACCCGCTACAACAGCGAAATCGCTCCGAAACTGGTCGACTGAAGCAGCCCCTTCAGCTCGCCAGAGCCACCTTCTTCAGCCTGATTGTTCCGCTCCAGCCATGCTCCAGCCCAGAACCGTCACCATCAGCCTGCTGCGCACAGTCCATGCTCCCCTGAGCCTGAGCAAAGCCACCCCCAGGCGCAGGATGGCCCTGCTGGGGGTGATGGCCTGCCTGGGCTGTGCGCTCGCTCCGGGCGTCAGCCTGGCTGAGGGGCAGGCGGCTGGAGCGGAAGCCAGCCCCGCCAACACGGCCATGGTGGCCCCGCCGCCACCTGAGCCGCCGGTGGTGCGGGAGATCCTGCTGGAGTTGGGCAAGCGCCAGATCAGCCTGATCGAGGGCAGCCAGGTGCTCGGTCGCTGGCCGGTGGCCATCGGCGACCCCAGCACCCCCACGCCCGTGGGTCGCTTCACCATCGAGAACATGGTGGTGAATCCCGTGTACCAGAGCACCTCCAGCGGCAAGATCAACGCCACCAAGGGGCCGCAGGCCCCTCTGGGCGACCGCTGGATCGGTTTCAAGCAGAGCGGTGTGAATCAGTACGGCATCCATGGCACCCCCGATGCCTGGGCCTGGACCGTGACCTCCCGGGCGGCGGTGTCCAATGGCTGCGTGCGCATGCTCACGCCCCATGTGCGCGAGCTGTTTTCCAAGGTTCAGATCGGCACACCGGTGATCGTCAGGCCCTGAGGAATTCTGTCTTTCCTTCAAACCCGGAAGAGATCCTGCAGATCCGCGGCAGCTTCTCCGATCTCTGGGGGTGTGCCCCCTAGCGTGGCGCGGACACTCTTTGTTCTGCATGGCTGGGTATCACCCGCTAGGCAACCCTGGTGGTGCCCGTCAGGCCCCTGTCTCGACAGCGGCTCCCTCAGCGGTTCCGAGCACCGTCTTGAAATGGTGCGGCAACGGTGAGTTGTCCGCCCTGGATCTGGAGCGGATTGTGGAGCGTCTCAAGCAGGCTGATCCGATGGCCAGCTCCCTCCAGCCCAGCCACTTCACGGCGATCCAACTCGATCAGGCCAGCTGAGCCGATCAGCCATGGTGTGATCATCCCTGCTGCGCCGTGGCGAGGGGATCCGCCAGTGAGGGAATCAGCCGGGAGGCCAGCGCCCTGGCCAGGCCATCCCTGCTGGCCACCCCGCGAAGTCTGTCCAGGGGAAGCCCCCGGCGTGGCAGGCCCACCGGCAAGACCGATCCCGTTCCATCCTCCAGCTCGAACACCGGCAGCTGGCGCAGACCGCTTGGGCGGAGCTGGTCCTCCAGCTGGGCCAGGGAAGCCTGCAGGGTCAGCCACACCAGCTCGGAGCGCTGACACTCCCCCAGGGCCATAGGCGTTTCGCTGCTGGCTGCTGTGAGGGCCCGTTGCAGGTCGGGCAGGGTCACCAGTCCCACCACCTGATCGCCCTCGCTCACCAGCAGGCAATGGCCCTGGGCCGCCACCAGCTTCTCCAGCGCCGCGATCGCCGGCAGCTCCCGGGACAGCACCAGCGGTGCCTCCGGCTCCAGGGCGTCGCCTACCGGCACGGCGGCCAGCTGGCGGCGGCGGCGCTCCTCGGTGATGTCCGGACCCAGCAGGCCGGGATCACTGAGGCCCTGCCAGCGCTCCACCAGGGCCGCACTCAGCCCCGCAGCGGCCATCAGCGGCAGCACGATGCGGATGTCACGGGTGAGCTCGAACAGCAGCAGCAGGGCGGTGAGCGGGGCCCGGGCGCTGCCGGCCAGCACGGCGGCCATGCCCACCATCGCGTAGGCCGGTGGCTCCGCCACCGCCAGATGCAGGCCGCCGGCCCCCAGCAGCTGTCCGTAGCAGTTACCCAGCACAGCCCCCAGCACCAGGGCCGGAGCGAAGCCGCCGCCCACAAATCCGGAAGCATTGCTGATGCCGGTGGCCAGCAGCTTGGTACCCAGCAGCAGCAGCAGGGCCAGCACGGGAATGCCC
>JBIIXY010000148.1:0-4552 GCA_044347105.1 Prochlorococcaceae cyanobacterium | reverse complement strand
CTAAGATTGAGGGCCGCAATCCCGCCTATTCGGTGAAATGCCGGATCGGAGCAGCGATGGTGGCGCAGGCGGAACGGGACGGTCGACTGGGCGAGGGCAAAGTGCTGATCGAGCCCACCAGTGGCAACACCGGCATCGCCTTGGCGTTTGTCGCCGCTGCCAAGGGCATTCCGCTCACGCTCACCATGCCGGAAACGATGAGCCTGGAGCGCCGCAAGTTGCTCACGGCCTACGGCGCCCGCCTGGTGCTCACCGACGGCAAGTTGGGCATGGCCGGAGCGATCGCCACAGCGCAGGCCATGGCCAGCAGCGACCCTGATCGTTATGTGTTGCTGCAGCAGTTTTCCAACCCTGCCAATCCCCAGATCCACCACGACACCACAGGACCAGAGCTCTGGGAAGACGCTGAAGGGCAGATTGATATCTTCGTAGCAGGAGTGGGTACTGGTGGAACCATGACCGGCGTCTCCCGCTACATCAAGGAAACCCTCGGTCGAAGGCTTCTGTCTGTGGCAGTCGAACCTGAGTTCAGTGCCGTGATCAGCCAGACCCTGGCTGGCGAAAAGCCGCAGCCCCGGCCTCACCGCATTCAGGGAATTGGCGCAGGTTTTGTACCCGCGAATCTTGATCTGAGCCTCGTCGACCGCGTTGAAACCGTGGGTGATGACGAGGCGATTGGGATGGCTCAGCGCTTGATGCGAGAAGAGGGGATTCTTGCTGGTATATCCTGTGGTGCGGCTGCAACTGTGGCGTTGCGATTAGCCCACGCGCCTGAGGCTGAAGGCAAAACGATTGCAGTTGTCCTGCCTGACTCCGGTGAGCGCTATCTCAGTACGTCTCTGTTTGATGGGGTCTTTGATGATCGGGGTTTGCCGGTGCGGGAGTAGATGCATCAGCGGGGATTCTCCAGGCGGCGGGACCGGTCTTTCAGGAATCCGCCTCCTTTGAGAATCAGGAGTGTCATGAGCCCAGCGAGAATGCTGGGCTGCCACAGCCCGTATCCAGCTCCCACTCCAAGAAAGGAAGAGCAGGCCAGTGACGCCGCGGCAGTCAGGCCTGGTGTGGGCCTGCCATTCGGAATTTGCTGAAGAATGAGGCCAAGGGCAATCAGGCCCATGACGATGGCTGTGCTCAGAAGAGATGCAGGAAGCGCGATCTCCGGAAGCGAATTCCTGTCGCTCAGCATCAGTAGAGCCGACAGGCTGCCAAGGAGGCTTGCGGTCGCGTAGAGGCGCATTCCAGCTGGACGCCTGCTTCGATCGGCGTTGAATCCGATACTGGCTCCGATCACAACAGCCAGCCCCAGCCTGGTAGCGATCTCAAGAGTGGACAATGATGTCGATGTTGCCTGGATTGCTTCGGGTGGCATGGGCTACGCGGAAATGGCTTTTCGGGTTCTCGGAGGGCTATGCCCGTGGTCGGCCAGGTGCGATGGACCTCAGATCGCAAAATCCGGCACGAAGGTGCGGGATTCGCGGCTGGTGATGTGCAGGGCATCGCCAGCCTGGAGCTCGCGGTAGTCGATGCGCTCGCGGGGCAGCTGGGCCACCACCACCTCACCGCTGTTCAAGGTGAGCTCGGCCTGGATGTCACGGCCCAGGTGGGTGAGGCGACGCAGCACGGCCGGCACGCTGCCCTCCTGGGGTTCGCGATGCAGTTCCAGGTCGTGAGGGCGGATGAAGACCTCCCCCTGCTGGGGGCGGTTGGCAGCCAGCGCCACATGGGAGGGCAGCACATTCACCGCCCCCACAAAGCTCATCACGAAGGGACTGGCCGGTTGGTCGTAGATCTCAGCGGGGGTACCGATCTGCTCGATGCGGCCCTTGTTCATCACCACGATCTTGTCGGCCACCTCCATCGCTTCCTCCTGGTCGTGGGTGACGATCACGGTGGTGACGTGCATCTCGTCGTGGAGGTTGCGCAGCCAGGCGCGCAGCTCCTTGCGCACCTTGGCGTCGAGCGCGCTGAAGGGCTCATCAAGCAGCAGCACCCGCGGCTGCACCGCCAGGGCCCGAGCCAGGGCCACGCGCTGGCGCTGACCGCCGGAGAGCTGGGAGGGATAGCGGTTACCGAAGCCCTGCAGCTGCACCAGCTCCAGCAGCTCATCCACCCGCCGGCGGATCGCGTCATGCTTCCAGCCGCGCAGCTCCAGCCCGAAGCCCACGTTCTGGCGCACGGTGCGGTGCTTGAACAGGGCGAAGTGCTGGAACACAAAGCCCACCTGCCGCTCCTGCACCGAGCGGGTGGTGGCCTCCTCGCCGGTGATCCAGACCCGCCCGGCATCGGCGTCTTCCAATCCGGCGATCAGCCGCAGCAGGGTGCTCTTGCCGGACCCGGAGGGTCCGAGCAGGGCGACCAGCGAGCCGGTGTCGACATCGAGGCTGACGTTGTCGACAGCCCGGAAGGACCCGAACTCCTTGCACACACCAGCAACACGGATGCCCATGACAAGGGGGAGGAATCGGAACGATGGGCGCCACCCTACAGCAAACAGCCATTTCCCCACCGGCAAACCGTTGAATAAATCGCCAAACGGTGATACGGTCCGCCCACCTTCGGTTTCCCTCCATGGCTCCTGCGCTCCCGGCCCGCCGCCGGGGATTCACCTGGCCGAGCTGGCTGCGGCTGAGCTGGTCGTGGCGGATCACCTGGCTCTACCTGGCCCTGGTGCTGTTTCTGCCCCTCGGCGCCCTGGCTCTCAAAGCCGCTGCCGTGGGCCCATCGCTGTTCTGGCAGCTGGCCACCTCCCCTGAGGCCCTGGCCACCTACCGGATCAGCTTTGGCCTCTCCTTGCTGGCAGCCCTCACCAATGGCGTGTTCGGCGTGGTGATCGCCTGGGCCCTGGTGCGCTGCGACTTTCCCGGCCGAAGGCTTTTGGATTCCCTGATCGATCTGCCGTTTGCCCTGCCCACCGCGGTGGCGGGCCTGGCCCTCGCGGCGATCTACAGCACCAACGGTTGGCTGGGGGGGCCGCTGCAGGCCCTGTTCGGCATCAAGGTGTCGTTCACCTGGCTGGGCGTAGCGATCGCCATGGTGTTCATCTCGCTGCCGTTTGTGGTGCGCAGCGTGGAGCCGGTGCTGGAAGCCCTGGAACACGACCAGGAAGAGGCCGCCTGGTGCCTGGGAGCCAGTCCCCGCCAGACCCTGCTCAAAGTGGTGCTGCCCCAGCTGATGCCGGCGATCCTGGCGGGCGTGGCCCAGGGCTACAGCCGGGCGGTGGGTGAATACGGCTCGGTGGTGATGATCTCCTCCAACGTGCCGTTTCGCGACCTGATCACGCCCACCTTGATCATTCAAAAGTTGGAGGAATACGACTTCGCCTCCGCCACGGTGATCGGCATGGTGATGCTCCTGTTTTCACTCGTGAGCCTGCTGGTGATCAACGGCCTGCAGGTGTGGGGCCGCAACTGGGAAGCCAATCCGGTGCAGACCACCTGAGCGCCGAGCACAACGGAATCGATTGATCTTTCACCCACGACTCTCTGAGCCATGCGACCCCTTCTCCGCTCTGTCGCCCAGGCGCTACCGCGTCCATCGCCTTCCTTCCTGATCCCGCTGATCGCCTGCCTCTATGTGGGCGTGATCATCCTGTTGCCGGCCCTGGAGGTGGTAGCTGGAGCCTTCGCCAAGGGGCTGACACCCTTCTTCGAGAACTTCCAATCGGAGGAGCTGCGCTCCGCGGTGCTGCTCACCCTGCGCTGCACCCTGATCGCCGTACCGGCCAACACGATCTTTGGCCTGGCGGCTGCCACGGCCATCGCTCGCCGCCAGTTCCCTGGCAAAGCCCTGTTACTCAGCGTGATCGACCTGCCCTTCTCGATTTCACCAGTCGTGGTGGGCCTGATGCTGGTGCTGCTCTATAGCCCCACCAATGGACTGCTCGGCGGGATCGTGAGCAGCCTCGGCTGGAAGATCATCTTCTCCTGGCCCGGCATGGCCCTGGCCACGATCATTGTCACCTTCCCGTTCATGGCGCGGGAGGTGATCCCGCTGCTGGAGGAAGAGGGCTGGGATCAGGAGGAAGCGGCCCGGACTCTGGGGGCCAGCAACTGGCAGGTGTTCTGGAAAGTGACCCTGCCCTCGGTGCGCTGGGCTGTGGTGTATGGCCTGATCCTCACCACCGCCCGCGCCCTGGGGGAATTCGGCGCTGTGGCCGTGGTGAGCGGCAACATCGCCGGCCAGACCCAGACCCTGCCGCTGTTTGTGGAAGACGCCTACAAGCAGTACGACACCGAGCTGGCCTACGGCGCCGCGCTTGTGCTCGGCGGTGTGGGACTGGTGTCGCTGCTGCTCAAGCTGGTGGTGGAGCAGCTACTGGGCGGCGCGAAGGAGAGCAGGCCGATCAACTGAGGGATGGGGAGGGCCTATGCCTTGGCTGAAGACACACCTGCCATAGAGCAGAGGGGGCAGTACGAACACCAACTTGGAGTCCCTTCTCCATGCTCCTCTGGTCAGCCCAATCCCCCCAGCCGGATCAGGGCCCCCACCACCACGAAGGCGATCGCCAGGGCGGTGATACCGCGGATGTGCCAGGCCAGGCCGGTGAGGTTGG
>JBIIXY010000147.1:0-4574 GCA_044347105.1 Prochlorococcaceae cyanobacterium | reverse complement strand
GACTGGGGCGATCAAGGGAAGAGGAGGCAAGGGAGCAAGGCATTCGCAGACAGCAGGCCATGGCCGGGGAGCAACTGCGCCAAAGTATGTCGCATTCCCGATGGGCATACCGGTGTTTTGAGGCACACGTAATGGCTCGCGCGCGTCTCGCGCTGAGATTTCAGATGTAGAACATCGGCGTGGGCTGCCGCAGGCTGTCCCGCTCCAGCAGCAGATGGGCCAGCGTGGTGCCCTTCAGGACGGCCGCCCGCGCCTGCTGCGCCCGCTCGGCCAGCCCATCGAGGACGCGAAACTCGGCATGGCCGCGGTCGCCTTGCCGCTCGGTGTGGAGGTCTCCTTCCAGGCAGTCCTCAACCTCGGCAACGGTGATCAATTCAGGCGAGCGGGTCAGCTGGTACCCGCCTTTGGGGCCACGCACGCTCACCAGGTAGCCGCCCTTGCGCAAGGCCGTGAGCATCTGCTCCAGGTAGCGCTCCGGCACGCCATGCCGGCGGCAGATTTCGCCGGTCTGCACCCGCTCCCCCGTGGGGTAGGCGGCGGCCAGTTCGATCAGCGCCACCAGCCCGTATTCCGTTTTGGCAGAAAACATCATCGCCGCCGAGGAAGCTGCCAACCAGTCTGCCAGTCAAACAACGGTTTGCAGGTCGGGAATTGCGCCACAGGGGCCTGTGCCTTGAGGCACCCGGAGGCGGCCTGGGGCCGCCATACCTTTTGGCAGTTCCCGATCGACAAACCGTTAATAGCAGTCCGTTTCCTGTGCCGCTTCGCCGCAGGCAGGTGTTGCTCGCGGGCCTCGCCGCCCTGCCCCTGACCGTGGCTGCCGCCGCCACGCTCCATTCACCTCTCGTGCAGGCGCAGCAGCCGCCCAAGGCCCAGACCCTCACGCTGGTCTCCTACGCGGTGACCAAGAACGCCTACGACCAGCTCTTCCGGCTGTTTGCCGACGACTGGAAGAAGAAGACCGGCCAAACCGTCACCTTCAAAGGCAGCTATGGCGGTTCTGGTTCCCAGACCCGCGCCGTGATTGATGGCCTCAATGCCGACATCGTCAACCTGGCCATGGCGGCCGACGTGTCCCGGATCGAGCAGGCTGGCTTGATCAGGAAGGGCTGGGAGAGCCGCCTGCCCAACAAGGCCACCCCGATTCACTCCACCGTGGTGGCCTTCGTGCGGCCTGGCAATCCCAAGAAGATCAACAGCTGGCAAGACCTGGCCAAGCCCAATGTGGACGTGGTGACCGCCAACCCCAAAACCTCCGGTGGCGCCCGCTGGAACTTCCTGGGTCTCTGGGGTTCGATCACCCAGGCCGGCGGCACCCCCCAGGAGGCTGAGGCCTACGTCACCAGCGTCTACAAGAACGTCGACAACCTGCCCAAGGATGCGCGGGAGGCCTCCGACGTGTTCCTCAAGCGCGATCAGGGCGACGTGCTGCTCAACGATGAAAACGAGGCGATCCTGGCCACCAAAACCGGCGACCTCAAGGATCCCTTTGTGGTGCCTGAGCTGAACATCCGCATCGAAGGGCCGGTGGCGGTGGTCGACAAAAACGTCGACCGCAAAGGCACCCGCAAGGCTGCCGAGGCCCTGGCCGCCTACCTCTTCTCCGATGAGGCCCAGCAGGTCTTTGCTGAGGAGGGATTCCGCCCCACCAGCCCCACGGTGTGGGCGCGGGTGAAGGATCGCTTCGCGCCGGTGAAGACGTTCTTCTCGGTGAAAGACTTCGGCGGCTGGAGCCAGGTGAACAAGCAGTTCTTCGGCGATGGCGGCATCTGGGATCGCCTGTTCGCCAACACCCGCTGACCCCTTCGCTCACTCACTCGTCCATGTGTGAACTGCTCGCCCTCAACGCCAACACCCCTACCGACATGGGCTTTTCCTTCCGGGGGCTCAGCCGGCGTGGTGGCGCCAGTGGCGAGCACGCCGACGGCTGGGGGCTGGCCAGCTTCACCCCTGATGGGCATGGCCTCACCCTGCTGCGGGAGGAGGCTCCGGCCGCCTTCTCCGCCCTGGCGGATCAGCTGGCCGAGCGCTCTCCCAAGGCGCTGGTGAGCATTGCCCACATCCGCAAGGCCACCCGGGGTGTGGTGGCCCTGGAGAACTGCCATCCCTTCACCCGCCGCTGGGGCGGGCAGACCTGGGTGTTTGCCCATAACGGCGACCTCCAGGGCGCCATTCCCCTGGGCGATCACTACCGGCCCTTCGGCAGCACCGACAGCGAAGCCGCCTTCTGCTGGATCCTCGAAGAACTGGATCGCGCCCGCGTGGATCCGGCGGATCCCAGCGCCCTGTTTGAGCAGCTGCATCGCTGCGCTGCGGCTCTGGCCGAGCGGGGCACCTTCAATGCCCTGATCAGCAACGGCCAGTGGCTGTTTGCCACCGCCACCAGCCGGCTGCATTGGCTCACGCGCCAGGCCCCGTTCTGCAAGGCCACGCTGGCGGATCCGCCGATCCAGGTGGATTTCTCCGCCCTCACCACATCCGATGACGTGGTGACGATCCTCAGCACCGAGCCACTCACCACCGACGAGCACTGGCAGCCGTTCCAGGCCGGGGAATCGCTGCTTCTCCAGGCGGGTGAGGTGATCCTGCGGAGTCGCCATGGGGTCAGGCCAGTCCCCATCTCGGTGAGCGCGCCACCTGCCGCCACTGCCCAGACCTCTGTGCGTTGATCTTGACCGTGCCTGTCTTGCCCGCCCCCGTGACCACTGGATCCGTCGGCCCTGTGAGCCTCGCGGAAGCCTCCCGCTTCTGGCTGCAACTCGGCCTGGTGAGCTTCGGCGGGCCGGCGGGCCAGATCGCCCTGCTGCATCGGGAGCTGGTGGAGCGGCGGCGCTGGTTGTCGGAGCGGCGCTACCTGCATGCCCTCAACTACTGCATGCTCCTGCCGGGGCCGGAGGCCACCCAGCTGGCCACCTATCTGGGCTGGCTGATGCATGGCACCCGCGGCGGCCTGATCGCCGGCGGCTTGTTTCTGGCGCCCTCGGTGCTGGTGCTCACGGCCCTGGCCACGGGGTATGCCCTCTGGGGCCAGCTGCCGCTGCTGACGGCGGTGTTCGCCGTGCTCAAGCCGGCCGTGCTGGCCATCGTGCTGGTGGCCGCCTGGCGCGTGGGCTGCCGTGCCCTGCGCACACCCCTGCTGATCGGCATCGCGGCGGCGGCCTTTCTGGCCCTGGCCGTGTTGCGGCTGCCCTATCCGCTGGTGGTGGCAGGGGCCGCCGTCACCGGATGGGGGGTGGGTCGCTGTCGGCCGGGGCTGCTGTTCGCTCCCGCCCGCGCCGCCGCCCCATCCGCACGCCAAGGGGGCGAGCAGGCCCATGCCTCCGGCGCCCAACAGGAGGCGGCAGCCGCAGCACCGCCGGAGCGTGCCAGCACGGCAGGCCCCATCCATGGCGACGACACGCCCACACCCGCCCACTGCCGCTTCTCGCGGCGTCGCCTGGCGCTGACGCTGCTGGCCTGGGGTCTTGGGGTGCTGCTGCCTCTGGCCCTGCTGAGTGCACACAGCGGCTGGAACGGCACCCTGGCCCTGATGGCTCGCTTCTTCACGCGGGTGGCGCTGCTCAGCTTCGGCGGGGCCTACGCCGTGCTGCCCTACGTGGCCCAGGGGGCGGTGGAGCAGTTCGACTGGCTGTCGGCCACCCAGATGCTCGATGGCCTGGCCCTGGGAGAAACCACACCGGGCCCTTTGATCATGGTGGTGGCCTTCGTGGGCTTCATGGGCGGCTGGAACCAGGGCCTCGGCGCTGGCCTGGGCGCCGGCAGCTGGCCCATCGCCGTGGCGGCCACCCTGGTGACGGTGTGGTTCACCTTTCTGCCCTCCTTTGGGTTCATCCTGGCCGGGGCGCCCCTGGTGGAAGCCAGCCGCGATGACCTGCGCCTGGGGGCACCGCTCACCGCCATCACCGCGGCGGTGGTGGGGGTGATCGCCAGCCTGGCGGTGTTCTTCGCGGGGCCGGTGCTGTGGCCGGCGGGCAGCTTCAGCCCCTGGGCCCTGCTGGTGGTGGGGGTGGCGTTGTTCGTACAGCTGCGGCTGCGTTGGAGCGTGCTGCAGGTGATCGGCGCTGCGGCCCTGGTGGGTGCGGCGTCGGCCGGCGTTGCGCAGTTGCTGGGCTGATCCGGCTGGCGCACGAAAGCCTCGCCCCACAACAAAGCCCGGAGCGTTGGCCCCGGGCATTTGTCTGCTTAGCCGTGGTGCCGTCCCAAGGGGGTCGGGCGCAGCTGTGCGTGGTTTGTGCTTGGCAACAGCCTTGATCGTGTTCTGATCAGGTGGTTTTCAGCTGTGGGCGGAGCTGCCGGCGCTGGCACCTGGGGCTGGGCCGTGAACGGTGCAATGGACGGCGATAGGGCTGTTTCAACACAACAGCCACCCGCCAGGAACATCAGAGATCCGCCCTGAGTGTTGGAGCAGGGGCCGGATCGTCAGCGCGCTCCTGATGGCTGCTGCGGGGGGGGGGTGTCATCCATCGATGGAGCCTCCGAATCCCGATGCAGCCACGATGGGCTGGCCGGCCCGGGCGAGCAAGCGAGCACGCCCGTTCGACACCGCTCGCGATCTGCGGCAACGGCTCTTCATG
>JBIIXY010000057.1:0-14484 GCA_044347105.1 Prochlorococcaceae cyanobacterium | reverse complement strand
CGGTCGACCATGGCCTTGGCCTTTTCCCCACGCTCTGGTGGGCTGATGGTCATCGAGACGTTCCTCGAGGGACGGGGTCGAGGTGGTGGTCCACCCCTGTGGACGGAACGGGCGCGGCTGCGAAGCAACCACGACAGCGCCGCCGGTGGGCCCCATGGCCTGACCGGGCGAACCCGGGACAGGACATGGGCACCAGCCGGGCGAGGTCCGGGGGAGCCGGGAGGCCGCGCCGAGAACGGCGAAACCACGGACGGAAACCCTGAAACCGACTGCCACAGCTGGGGCTTTGGGCCCCAGATAGGGGACCGCTCGGCGCAGTATAGGGGCCAGATTCAAGCGTTTTCGGGCCTCAGTTACAAAGGTTCAATCCGGCGAATCACCAGGCCAGCACAGGGGTCTGGCCGCCAGTTAGCAACACTTCAAAAGCGGTTTATCGAGAGATTGTTTTATATTCATTGATGCAGTCCCTGCTGTCACCACAATCGCTACCGCCGCGCGTCCCGCCAAGGGGCGCGGGTCAGCCAAGCCAGCAGAATGCCTCCATACAGGCTGCGGGCTATCAGGTGTGACGGTGGCGCAACCCCGGGATGGACAGGAACGGCTTGCATCGGGGCATGGGGACCATGGCAGACGCTGGCCTGACAGGCGGATCCGGATCGGCGGGCTGCTGGCCCTGGCCCTCAGTGCGCTGCTCCTGATGAGCAGCGGCTGTGCCCGCCAGGCCGCTGCCCCGGCCAGGGGGCCGTTGCCTGCGGTGGCACCGGCGGGCCGGCTGCAGGAGGTGACGCCCCCCGGAGCCGTGGTCCAGATCACGGCGGCACTGGCCAACCGGCGACCGCGCCTGCGGATCACCACGCCGGCTGAAGGCTCGCTGGTGCCCGCCGGCCCCTGGCGACTGGGCCTGGCTCTTGAAGACTGGCCCCTGGCCACAGACCCTGACCTGGGTGTGGGGGCCCATCTGGTGGTGCAGGTGGACGATGGCCCGGGATTGCGGATCGGCGACTGGACCCAGGGGGATCCAGACACGGGCCGGCTGGAGCTGGCCATGGCGCCACTCACACCCGGCAGTCACCGCATCACGGCCTATGCCGCCCTGCCCTGGGGTGAGGCGGTCAAGCTGCCGGGCGCATCGTCCCAGCGGCTGGTGCACCGGGTGGCCGCCAACCCTCTCAGCCAACCCGCCGCAGGCAGCGCCCAGCTCCTGGCCGTGAGCACCGATGGGCTCAGCAGCGCAGAACCGGTGCTGATCGACTGGCTGCTGCGGGACGCGCCCCTGCAGGGCCTGCGGGATGGCGATGCCCGCTGGCGGCTGCGGATCAGCGTGAATGGCGAGAGCTTTCTGGTGAACCAGAACACGCCTCTCTGGCTGCGGGGCCTCAAGCCCGGCAGCAATGCCCTGCTGCTGGAACTGCTGGATGGCCTGGGCGAACCGCTCAATCCGCCTTTCAACAGCCGGGTGCAGGAGGTGGTGATTCAACCCGGGCCCCCCCGGCCTGTGTGGCTCAACGATCGGATCAGCCCCGCCGATCTGGCCCGCCTGCTCGGCGAGGCCGCAAGCCCACCCTCCGAGCAGCCAGCCAGCACCCAGCCCCCTGGCGACACGGCTCCCAACCCACCACTTGAGCTGTCGGCGCCTGCCGAGCCCAGCCCGGCCACAGCGATGGCTGACACAGAAGAACCTCCGCCTCGCTCCCCAGACCCGGCAACGGGCCCCCCCCTGGCCCAGGGTGCTGAGCCCGAGCCTGAGCTAATCCCCGCGCCCACAGAACGGGTTGAACCCACAAGCAGCCTGAGCGGTTCTGCCAGAGCGCAGGTGCGCGAGGACGGCTCCCTGATCCAACCGGGGCGGCCATGAGTGTCAGCCAGCGCCAACAACGCCAGGGGGTGTGGGCCCTGGGATTCAGTGCCGCCGCCGAACCGCTCCTGGCCCAGCTCCAGATGGCCGGGCTGGTGGATGGCTGCCTGCCGGCGGAGCAGCTCGAAGAGCAGTGGCCCCGTGCTCAGGCTTTTGTGTTTGTGGCGGCCTGCGGGCTGGTGGTGCGCCGGATCGCCCCCCTGCTGCAGGGGAAAGAGCTGGATCCGGCCGTGGTGGTGCTCAATCCAGCGGGCCGCTTCGCCATCCCCCTGCTCGGTGCCCACCGGGCCGGCGGCGAGGCCCTCTGCCAGCGGCTGGCCGCGGTGCTGGGTGGTGCCGTGGTGGCCACGGGCAGCAGCAGCGGCCAGGGCCAGCTGGCCCTCGACAGCTTCGGGCTGGGCTGGGCCTGGCGCCCGGGCCCTGGAGGCGATTGGAACACCCTGATGCAGCGGGCTGCCCGCAGCCGGGATCCCTTGCTGGTGCGGCAGGACGCCGGCAGCCGCAGCTGGCGCACACTCGATGGGGCGACAGGTCTGGCAGAGTGGCAGGAGGGCGCGAGCACCCCGCCCGCCCTACTCGTGACGGCCCGCCGGGGGGAGGGCTGCCGCTGGCATCCCCCCTGTCTGTGGCTGGGCATCGGCTGCGAACGCCACACCAGCCTGGCCTTGCTGGAGCGGCTGGTGGAGCAGCAGCTGCAGGCCGCCGGCCTGGCCAGTGAGGCGGTGGCCGGGGTGGCCAGCATCGACCGCAAAGGCGATGAACCGGCCCTGCTGGAGCTGGCCCGGCAGCGGCAATGGCCCCTGCGCTGGTTCGCAGCCGCCCAGCTGAACGCCGTGCCGGTTCCCAACCCCTCGGCCGCAGTCGCGGCGGAGATGGGTACGTCCAGCGTGGCGGAGGCCGCGGCGCTGCTGGCCGCGGGCCCCGAGGCCAGGCTGCTGCTGCCCAAGTGGATCGAGCACCGCCAGGGCAAAGAACAGGGGGCCGCAACGCTGGCCATCGCCCAGGCCCGTGAGCAGTGGGCCCCTACGCGGGGACACCTGCATCTGGTGGGCAGTGGCCCGGGACGACTCGACCTGCTCACCCCGGATGCCCGGCGAGCCCTTGCGGAAGCCAGCGTGTGGGTGGGTTACGGCCTGTATCTGGATCTGCTGGAGCCCTTGCGGCGCCCGGATCAGCTGCGCTGCGACGGCCAGCTCACCCAGGAGCGGGCCCGCTGCCAGCAGGCCCTCGACCTGGCCAGTCAGGGACTCAGGGTGGCCTTGGTGTCATCCGGCGACAGCGGCATCTATGCGATGGCTGGCCTGGCCCTGGACCTCTGGCTGGCCCAACCGGCCGATGGGCGCCCGGGCTTCACGGTGCATCCCGGCATCTCCGCCTTGCAGCTGGCGGCCGCACGCGCCGGGGCTCCCCTGATGCACGACTTCTGCACGATCAGCCTGAGCGATCGGCTCACCCCCTGGGCGGTGATCGAACAGCGGCTGCGGGCGGCCGCCAGCGGTGACTTCGTGGTGGCGCTCTACAACCCGCGCTCCCTCGGCCGGAACTGGCAGCTGGGCCGGGCCAGGGAACTGCTGCTGCAGGGCCGGGCGTCCTCCGCGCCGGTGGTGCTGGCACGCCAGCTCGGCCGGGCTGAGGAACAGGTGAGCCTTCATACCCTGGGAGACCTGCCGGTGGAGCAGGTGGACATGCTCACGCTGGTGCTGGTGGGCAACAGCACCAGCCGCAGTGCGGACGGCTGGGTGGTGACACCACGGGGCTACCCGGGCGCAGACCTGAGCTGAAGAATCGGGATGACAGGATTCGAACCTGCGGCCCCTTCGTCCCGAACGAAGTGCGCTACCAAGCTGCGCTACATCCCGATCATGCGACTGTACGGGATGGCCCTGCTGCCCTGCCGACGGATTTCTAGAGTCGCGGAAGGTGCGCAGCCGGCTGATCGGCTCCTTGAATCGTTTTGCTGAAACCCGACTGGCTGCGTGTGAAGGCGCCACAGCGCGAGCGGATCGGCGCTGTGGCCGACCTGCTGGTCGACCTCAAGCTCAACACGGTGTGCCAGGAGGCCAGCTGCCCCAACATCGGCGAGTGCTTCGCCGGCGGCACCGCCACCTTCCTGATCATGGGGCCGGGCTGCACCCGCGCCTGCCCCTACTGCGACATCGATTTCGACAAGAACGTACGCTCCCTCGACCCCACGGAGCCGGAGCGGCTGGGGGAAGCGGTGCACCGCCTGGGGCTGAGCCATGTGGTGATCACCTCGGTGAACCGCGATGACCTGGCCGATGGCGGCGCCAGCCAGTTTGTGGCCTGCATCGAGCAGGTGCGCGAGCGCTCGCCACGCACCACGATCGAACTGCTGATCCCCGATTTCTGCGGCAACTGGGACGCCCTGGCCGCCGTGATGGAAGCCGGGCCCGACGTGCTCAACCACAACATCGAGACAGTGCCGCGGCTGTACCGCAAGGCCAGACCCCAGGGCGTCTACGAGCGCTCGCTCGAACTGCTGCAGCGGGTCCGCCAGGGCTGGCCTCGCACCTACACGAAGTCGGGCCTGATGGTGGGGCTGGGCGAGAACGACGGCGAGGTGCAAGAGGTGATGGCGGACCTGCGGCGCCATGCCGTGGACATCGTGACCATCGGCCAATACCTGTCACCGGGGCCCAAACACCTGCCGGTGGATCGCTTCGTGACGCCAGATCAGTTTGCGGCGTTCCGGGAGCATGGGGAGCGCGAGCTGGGGTTTCTGCAGGTGGTGAGCACCCCACTGACGCGAAGCAGCTACCACGCCGGCGACGTGCAGCGGCTGATGCGGGAGTCCCCCCGCTAGTCGCTGCACCTCATAGCCGCCTAAGCCTCAGGCCACCACCGCCTCCCGCTCGCCAAGCCCCAGGTTGGCCTTCTCGCTGGGGGGCACCAGCAGCTTGAAGCGGGACTTCCAGGTGGGCCAGTCGGCCAGGATCGCCGCTGCCTTGGCGCTGCCGGTGAGCTCCAGATGGGCCTCCAGCAGCGGCTTGAGCATGGCTTCCTGCTCAGGGGTGGTGAGCGCGGTGAGGGTCACGATCTCCGGGTTCACCCGCTCGGCCAGGCCGTCGCTTGCATCGAGGATGAAGGCCACCCCACCGGTCATGCCGGCGGCCACGTTGCGGCCTGTCGAGCCCAGCACCACCACCACGCCACCGGTCATGTACTCGCAGCAGTGGTCGCCGGCGCCCTCCACCACAGCGGCTGCGCCGCTGTTGCGCACGGCGAAGCGCTCGCCGGCGCGGCCCAGGGCAAACAGCTCACCACCGGTGGCGCCGTAGAGGCAGGTGTTGCCCAGGATCACCTGGCTGCCGGGGTCGTTGCCGCCGGCGGGAGGCACCACCGTGATGCGGCCGCCGTTGATGCCCTTGCCCACGTAGTCGTTGGCCTCGCCCACCAGGCGCACGGCCATCCCCTGCACGCAGAAGGCGCCGAAGCTCTGGCCGGCCGCCCCCGTGAAGGTGAGATCCAGCTGGCCGCCGAAACCCTTGTTGCCGTGGCGCGCGGCGATCTCGCCGCCGAGGCGGGCGCAGACGCTGCGGTCGGTGTTCACGATCGCCAGCGTGCGGGCCACCCGGCCGTGGTTCTCGATCGCGGCCAGCAGCTCGGCATCGGCCAGCAAGTGATCCTCCAAGACCTGTCCATTGCCGTGGGCTTCGGCGTCATGGCGCAGCCAGCTGCGCTCAACCGCGGCCGGGATCGGTGCCAGCAGGCAGGAGAGATCGAGGGCCTGGGTTTTGGCCAGCTGCACGGCGCGGGGCTGCAGGAATTCGGTGCGGCCGATCAGATCCTCGAGCCGGGCCACGCCCAGCACGCTCAGCAGCTGGCGCACCTCTTCGGCCACGAACAGGAAGAAGTTCACCACGTGCTCGGGGATGCCGGTGAAGCGCTTGCGCAGGGCCTCCTTCTGGGTGGCCACGCCCACCGGGCAATTGTTGGTGTGGCACACGCGGGCCATGATGCAGCCCTCGGCGATCATCGCGATCGAGCCGAAGCCGTATTCCTCGGCGCCCAGCAGGGCGGCGATGATCACATCCCAGCCGGTCTTGAGGCCGCCGTCCGCGCGCAGCAGCACCCGATCGCGCAGGCCGTTCTCCAGCAGCGAGCGGTGCACCTCGGTGAGGCCCAGCTCCCAGGGGCTGCCGGCGTGCTTGATCGAGCTCAGCGGCGAGGCACCGGTGCCGCCGTCGTGGCCGGAGATCTGGATCACATCGGCGTTGGCCTTGGCCACGCCGGCGGCAATCGTGCCGATGCCGATCTCGGCCACCAGCTTCACGCTCACCTTGGCGGCCGGGTGCACCTGGTGCAGGTCGTGGATCAGCTGGGCCAGGTCCTCGATCGAATAGATGTCGTGGTGGGGCGGCGGCGAGATCAAGGCCACACCCGCCTTGCTGTTGCGCAGCCAGGCGATGTAGGGATCCACCTTGGGCCCGGGCAGCTGGCCGCCCTCGCCGGGCTTGGCACCCTGGGCCACCTTGATTTCCAGCTGGCGGCCGCTGCGCAGGTATTCGGGCGTCACGCCGAAGCGGCCCGAGGCGATCTGCTTGATCGCCGAGCAGGCGGTGTCGCCGTTGCGCAGGCCCCTGATCGTTGGCAGGGTGGCCGAGCGGCCCTCGCCATCCACATCGGTGAGGGTGTGGAAGCGGGCCGGATCCTCACCGCCTTCGCCGCTGTTGCTCTTGCCGCCGATGCGGTTCATCGCCACCGCCAGCACCTCATGCGCTTCCCGTGAGAGGGCACCGAGGCTCATGCCGCCGGTGCAGAAGCGGGCGCAGATGCTCTCCACACTTTCCACCTGATCCAGGGGAAGCGGCGTGGCCGCCGGCTTGAGCTCGAGCAGGTCGCGCAGGGCCGTGACCGGCCGGTTTTCCAACAGGGTCTTGTAGGTGGAGAAGTGGTCGTAGCCCGGGCCGGCCTCCACGGCGGCGTGCAGGGCCTTGGCCATCTCCGGGCTGTTGAGGTGGTACTCGCCGCCCGTGCGATATTGCACGAAGCCCATGAACTCGAGCTTGCTGCGGTTGAGTTCAGGGAAAGCCTTGGTGTGGAAGCTCAGGGTTTCGCTGGCGAGCTCGCTCAGACTCAGGCCGGCCACGCGGCTGGTGGTGCCCTTGAAAGCGAGCTCGATCAGGTCGGCGCCAATGCCGATCGCCTCGAAGATCTGGGCGCCGTGGTAACTGGCCAGAAGCGAGATACCGATCTTGGAGAGAATCTTGCGCAGGCCGTCTTCTAGTGCCTTGCGCACGTTGGCCTGCACCTGATCGGGCGTGAGGGCAGGCAGCTTGCCGCGCTCGATGTTGGTCTGCACCTTGGGCTGGGCCAGCCAGTGGCGCGCCGTTTCCCAGGTGAGCCAGGGGCACACGGCGCTGGCGCCGAAGCCGATCAGGCAGGCCACGTGGTGGGTACTCCAGCACTGGGCCGTGTCAACCACCAGCGAGGTCTGCAGACGCAGGCCCAGATTGAGCAGGTGATGGTGGACTGCGCCTACCGCCAGCAGCGGCGGCAGGGTGGTGGTGGTGGCGCTGATACCCCCTTCAGCGCCTGAGCGATCGGAGAGCACCAGGATCTGGCTGCCACCGCACACGGCCGCTTCGGCTTCGCTGCGCAGCCGATCGAGGGCTGCGCTGAATGCAGAGGGCCCATCGCTGATCGGCACCAGGGTGGAGAGGGTGCTCAGGGGCAGGCCCTGCTGGCCCAGGGCGGCCAGCTCGGCCTCATTGAGGATCGGGCTGCCAAGGTGCAGCACGGCGGCGGCCGAGGCCTCCGGGCGCAGGGCCGAGCCCCGCCTGCCCAGATGCATCTCCAGGCTCATCACCAGCTTTTCGCGCAGCGGATCGATCGGCGGGTTGGTCACCTGCGCAAAGCGCTGCTTGAAATAGTCGTAGAGCAGGTGGGGCTTATCGGAGAGCACCGCCAGAGGGATGTCGTCGCCCATGCAGTAGGTGGGCTCCTTGCCGGCACCGGCCATGTCCTCGATCACCAGATCGAAGTCTTCGGCGGTGAAGCCGAAGGCCGTCTGCAGCTGCAGCAGCTCCAGGTCGCCCAGCTGGCGCGCCTGGGTCCAGGGCTGGGGGGCCAGGCTGCGGCGGTGCTCCGCCAGCCAGGCGCCGTAGGGATGGCGCGCAGCCACCTCTTCCTTCACATCCCAGTTGTGCAGCAGGCGGCCCTGCTCCAGGTCAACGGCCAGCATCTGGCCGGGACCGAGCCGCCCCTTCTCGATGATGCGGCTCTCCTCCAGCTCGGCCACGCCGGTCTCGCTGCCCATCACCACATAGCCGTCGCTGGTGATGCAGTAGCGGGCGGGGCGCAGCCCGTTGCGATCGAGGGTGGCGCCGACGCTGCGGCCATCGGCGAACACCAGCAGGGCCGGGCCGTCCCAGGGCTCCTGAGTGCAGGCGGAATACTCGTAGAACGCCTGGATCTCCGGCTTATCAGCCAGCTCCGGCTGATCGCGGAAAGCTTCCGGCACCAGGGTAAGCAGGCTCTCGGTGATCGGCCGGCCGCTGCGCACCAGCAGCTCCAGGGTGGCGTCAAGGTTGGCCGAATCACTGAAGGCCGGATTCACCACCGGCTTGAGATCGGCGGCGTCCTCACCCCACACGGCGTCGAGGTTGGCCTCGGCGGCCCGGGCCCAGTTGAGGTTGCCCAGCAGGGTGTTGATCTCGCCGTTGTGGCCAAGCAGGCGCATCGGCTGGGCCAGGGGCCAGCGGGGCAGCGTGTTGGTGCTGAAGCGGCGGTGGTACACCGCGAAGGTCACGGCAAAACGCCCGTCGCGCAGGTCGGCGTAGAAGCGCGCCAGCACCTCCGAGCGCACCATGCCCTTGTACACAACGGTGCGGCCGCTCAGCGAGGCGAAATAGAGGTCGCCGGGGCCGGGGCCCCAGGCGGCCCGGGCCCGGTCACCGCAACGGCGACGCAGACGGAACAGCTGCGATTCGAGCGCATCGCCGCCCTCATCGGCACCGAGCAGCCACTGCTCAATCACCGGAGCGGTGCCCAGGGCCATCGGCCCCAGCACGGCCGGATCCACCGGCACCACGCGCCAGCCCAGGTTGCGGAGGCCCAGGCGCTCGGCCTCTTCGGCGCAGAAGGCCCGGGCCTGCTCGCGGCGGGCCGCATCGGCGGGGAGGAACACCATGCCCAGGCCACGGGCCTGACCGGCGGCGGCGGCCGCTTGGGGCCACACGGCTTCCAGGAACGACCAGGGGATGCCGCAGAGCACACCGGAGCCGTCGCCGGAGTCGCCATCGCCGCCGCAGCCGCCGCGATGCTCCATGCAGCCCAGGCCGCGCAGGGCCTGCTGCAGCACCCAGTGGCTGGCCTCCCCTTTCAGACTCGCCAGAAACCCCACGCCGCAGGCATCTTTCTCTCCCGCCACAGCCGCCGGAGCAGGGCTGTCGCAGTGGGGCCAAACGGGGCGGGGAAACAGGGGCATATCCAGAGGAATTCCGGCAGGGGTTGCGGGACTGGGGTGATCCGAGCACCGGCGCCACGGCAGGCACCGCTGCACAGGCGAGAGGAGAACCTCCGATCCTAGTTACAAGACACCCGCATGCCGCGCTTAGCGTCCTGAAACCCACGCCGCATCCGCGCTCCACGTCCGCCATGGCCCCTGCCTCCGCCACCGCTGCTCTGGCTGCCCTGGTGCTGGGCAGCCTGGCGACTCCCCTGGCCTGGGGCTGGCAGGCCGCCGAGGCTGCCCCGCGCCAACCCCTCCGCCCCAGCTCTGGCAACCAGCCGGCGCCCAGCAGCCGCGAAGGCTCCGGCCTGCTGATCAACGGCCGCAGCCAACAGGCGCGGTGGCGCTGGATCGGCACCAGCGGTCAGCCGCCCCAGCAGCTCTGGCTGCCCCTCGAGGTGCTCCAGAACCAGCTGGGGGTGAGCAGCCGCTCCCTGCCCGACGGCACCCTCGACCTCGAATGGTTCGGCCAGGGCCTGAAAGTGCCGCCGGTGGCGCAACAGGCCCTCGCCGACGAGGTGGCCCTCGATGCCCTGCCCCTGCTGCTGGCCCTGGGAGTGGGCGTGGCGGCCGAC
The DNA here is from genome assembly GCA_044347105.1 of Prochlorococcaceae cyanobacterium. Lineage (GTDB taxonomy): Bacteria > Cyanobacteriota > Cyanobacteriia > PCC-6307 > Cyanobiaceae > NIES-981. The sequence goes on along the minus strand of JBIIXY010000057.1, from coordinate 4,580 downwards.
GCCACACAGCTGCGTCTCACCCTGCCCCCTGCCCAGCTGCTGCAGGTGCGCAGCTCCAACCAGGGAGCCAGCCGTCGCGTGGTGCTTGATCTCAACGCGCCGGCCCTGGTGCGCCAGGAGGGCAACGAGCTTGTGCTCGACATCCAGAGCGGTGCGGAGCTGCAGGCCCAGCTGCGCCAGCTCGGCCTGCTGGGCCGTGCGGCGGGCCCGGGGCTGGCCCTGCGCAGCAGCCTTGGCACACCCCAGCGGGTGTTCAGCCTGGGCGAGCCCAATCGGCTGGTGATCGACCTGCCCTCGGGCGCCACCGCCACGGCGCCCACCGCTCCAGCGCCGATCGACCCCCGCCTGCAGACCCTGCTGGGCCGGGGCGTGCGCTGGGAGCAGATCAGCCGCAGCGGCATGCGCATCAACGCCGTGCGGGTGGAGCCGCTCAACGGGCCACTGCGGCTGGCCCCGCTCGCCCCTGTGGGGGGCATGGAGGGCCTGGTCACCCTTCCCCAGCTGGCCCAGCAGCGCCAGGCCCTGGTGGCCATCAACGGCGGCTACTTCAACCGGGTGCGGCGCCTGCCGCTCGGTGCCCTGAAACAGGACGGCCGCTGGCTGTCCGGGCCGATCCTCAACCGGGGGGTGGCCGCCTGGAGCGGCCGTGAGCTGCCCCGTTTCGGCCGGCTGAGCCTGCAGGACTGGGTCAGCGGTGCCGATGGCCAGCGCCTGCCCTTGGTGGTGGTGAACAGCGGCTTGGTGCAGCGGGGCCTCAGCCGTTACGACGATGCCTGGGGGCCGGTGTATCGCGCCCTGAGCGGCTCAGAATCCGCCCTACTGCTGCGCCAGGGGATGGTGAGCCAGCGCTTGGACAGCGGCCAACTGGAGCAGGGGGTGCCGCTGCGGCCCGGCGACACGCTGCTGGTGGCCCGCGGCGGAGCCGTGCTGCCCTGGAGCCAGGGCGAGCGGCTCACCATCACCAGCCGGCCCAGTTCGCCCCTGGGCGATGCCGACCAGGTGATCGGCGGTGGCCCCCTGTTGCTGCTGAACGGCCAACTGGTGCTCAACGGCGCCGCCGAGAACTTCGGGGCCGCCTTCCTGCAGCAGGGCGCACCCCGCACGGTGCTGGCGAGCGATGGCCTGGAGGTGTGGCTGATCACCCTGGAAGGGGAGAACAGTCCCGGCCCCACCCTGGAGCAGACCGCCCAGATCCTGCGCCAGATGGGCATTCGCGACGCCCTCAACCTCGATGGCGGCAGCTCCACCGGCCTGGTGATGGGCGGCAGCCTGCGGGTGATGGGCCGCGGGGTGGCCGGCCGGGTGCACAACGGGGTGGGGCTGGTGGCTCCCTGACAGGATGGTGACCTTCCGATTCGCCGGCTGAAGCCGGAGCGCGCCGCCACCATGCCGAAGGGCCACAGCCTGCGCCTCACCGCCGCCGCCGCCGCCGAACTGGGCCGGCAGGCCGCAGTGGCCGGCACGCCCGGCCTGATGCACCTCGACCTGGTGGAGGGCGGCTGTGAGCGGTGGACGATCCGGCTGCGCCCCGGCCACCTGGCGGGAGTGCCGATCGCCCGGGCCGATGGGGTGACCCTCTATGCCCCCGACGATCAACAGGCCCTGCTGGCCGGCCTCAGCCTCGACTACCGCGGCGATCTCAGCGGCGGCGGTTTTCTGGTGCGCGGCGCCGCGGCGCTGAAGTGCTGCCCCTGCGGCGCGGCCTTCAGTCGCCCGGGCTGAGGAGAGGGGGATGGGACAGGCGACCCAGTAAGGTGGCGGATTGTCGAAAGCGGTCGGAACGTCCGACCTCTGTTCCCGGCCCCCGAACCTCCGGCCCTCGATGCCCACCATTCAGCAGCTCATCCGTACCGAGCGGCAGACCCTGACTCGCAAAACGAAGTCGCCTGCCCTGCGCGCCTGCCCCGAGCGGCGGGGTGTGTGCACCCGCGTGTACACCTCCACCCCCAAGAAGCCCAATTCAGCGCTGCGCAAGGTGGCCCGGGTGCGGCTCACCTCGGGCTTTGAGGTCACCGCCTACATCCCCGGCATCGGCCACAACCTGCAGGAGCACTCCGTTGTGCTGATCCGCGGCGGCCGGGTCAAGGATCTGCCTGGTGTGCGCTACCACATCATTCGCGGCACGCTCGACACCGCCGGTGTCAAGGACCGCCGCCAATCCCGCTCCAAGTACGGCGCCAAGACGCCCAAGGACTGATTTGAGCCAGGGGGCCGCCGCCTGAACCTTCCGCCGGCCTCCCGAATCTCCCATTCCTCCCTTTCCAGTTCCCCTCCCGTTCCTCCATGTCTCGCCGCAACGCTGCCGAGAAGCGCCCGGTTCTTCCCGATCCCCAGTTCAACAGCCGTCTCGCCTCGATGATCGTGGCCCGGCTCATGAAGCACGGCAAGAAGTCCACCGCTCAGCGCATCCTGTCGGATGCCTTCAGCCTGATCAACGAGCGCACCGGTAACGATCCGCTCGAGCTGTTCGAAACCGCCGTGCGCAATGCCACCCCGCTGGTGGAAGTGCGCGCCCGCCGGGTGGGCGGCGCCACCTACCAGGTGCCGATGGAAGTGCGCCAGGAGCGGGGCACCGCCATGGCCCTGCGCTGGCTGGTGAACTTCTCGCGCGCGCGCAACGGCCGCAGCATGGCCCAGAAACTGGCCGGCGAGCTGATGGATGCCGCTAATGAGGCCGGCAACGCCGTCCGCAAGCGCGAGGAAACCCACAAGATGGCCGAAGCCAACAAGGCCTTCGCCCACTACCGCTACTGAGCCGTAGCACCCATCGGCCGCCAGAGCACCGCTCTGTAGAGTGCCGTTCACATTTTTAGACCCTTCGGAGACACCCCACTGTGGCCCGCGCCTTTCCACTGGAACGCGTCAGAAATATCGGTATCGCCGCCCACATCGACGCGGGTAAAACCACCACCACCGAGCGGATCCTGTTCTATTCAGGCGTCGTTCACAAGATGGGTGAGGTGCATGACGGCGCTGCAGTGACCGACTGGATGGCCCAGGAACGGGAGCGTGGCATCACCATCACAGCTGCGGCCATTTCCACCAGCTGGAAGGATCACCGCATCAACATCATCGACACCCCCGGCCACGTGGACTTCACCATTGAGGTGGAGCGCTCGATGCGGGTGCTGGATGGCGTGATCGCCGTGTTCTGCGCCGTGGGTGGCGTTCAGCCCCAGTCGGAAACGGTGTGGCGTCAGGCGGATCGCTACAAGGTGCCGCGCATGGTGTTCGTCAACAAGATGGACCGCACCGGCGCCGATTTCCTCAAGGTTTACGGCCAGATCAAGGATCGCCTCAAAGCCAACGCCGCCCCCATCCAGCTGCCGATCGGCGCGGAAGGTGAACTGAGCGGCATCATTGATCTGGTCAAGAACAAGGCCTTCATCTACAAAGATGACCTGGGCAAGGACATTGAAGAAACCGATGTGCCCGCCGAGATGGCCGATCTGGTAGCCGAGTGGCGCAACAAGCTGATGGAGTCAGTCGCCGAAACCGACGAAGACCTGGTTGAGGTGTTCCTGGAAACCGGCGAACTCAGCGAGGAGCAACTGCGCAAGGGCATTCGCGAAGGCGTGCTCAAGCACGGCCTGGTGCCGATGCTCTGTGGTTCGGCTTTCAAGAACAAGGGCGTGCAGCTGCTGCTCGATGCGGTGGTCGACTACCTGCCCGCTCCGGTGGACATTCCGCCGATTCAGGGTGTTCTCCCCGATGGCAGCGAAGCCCTGCGCCCCTCAGAGGACAGCGCCCCCTTCAGTGCTCTGGCCTTCAAGGTGATGGCCGACCCCTTTGGCAAGCTCACCTTTGTGCGGATCTACTCGGGTGTGCTGCAGAAGGGCAGCTACGTGCTCAATTCCACCAAGGACAAGAAAGAGCGCATTTCGCGCCTGATCATCCTCAAGGCCGACGAGCGGGAAGAGGTGGATGAACTGCGGGCCGGCGATCTTGGTGCCGTGCTGGGTCTTAAGGACACCACCACCGGCGACACCCTCTGCGTGGACAGCGATCCGATCATCCTCGAATCGCTTTACATCCCCGAGCCGGTGATCTCCGTGGCCGTGGAGCCCAAGACCAAGGGTGACATGGAGAAACTCTCCAAGGCGCTCACCTCCTTGGCCGAAGAAGATCCCACCTTCCGGGTCTCCACCGATCCGGAAACCAACCAGACCGTGATCGCCGGCATGGGCGAACTCCACCTGGAAATCCTGGTGGACCGCATGCTGCGCGAATTCAAGGTGGAGGCCAACATCGGTGCTCCCCAGGTGTCCTATCGGGAAACCATCCGGGGCAGCGCCAAGGGCGAAGGTAAATTCGCCCGCCAGACCGGCGGCAAGGGCCAATACGGCCATGTGGTGATCGAAATGGAGCCCGGTGAACCGGGTTCGGGCTTCGAGTTCGTCAACAAGATCGTTGGCGGTGTCGTGCCCAAGGAGTACATCGGTCCTGCCGAAAATGGCATGAAGGAGACCTGCGAATCCGGTGTGATTGCGGGTTATCCGATGATCGATGTGCGCGTCACCATGGTGGACGGCTCTTATCACGACGTCGACTCTTCGGAGATGGCGTTCAAGATCGCCGGC
>JBIIXY010000056.1:0-14521 GCA_044347105.1 Prochlorococcaceae cyanobacterium | reverse complement strand
CGATGCTGCTCGGCGCCGCCCACCTGCTGGCTGCCGAGCCGCCGACGGTGGGGGTGCGGCTGGTGTTTCAGCCGGCGGAGGAGAAGGGCGGCGGAGCCCGCACCGTGATCGCCGCCGGCGCCCTGGATGGGGTGAGCGCGATCTTCGGCGGCCATGTGACCCAGCACTACCGGGTGGGCCAGATCATGGTGGCGCCCGGGGTGATCACCGCCCAGTCGGACCGTTTCCGGATCGAGGTGCGCGGCCGGGGCGGCCATGGCGCCCGGCCCCACGAGGCCACCGACGCCGTGGTGATCAGCGGGTTTCTGATCACCGCCCTACAGACCCTGGTGTCGCGGGAGATCGATCCGGTGCATCCCTCGGTGGTGACCATCGGCCAGGTGCGGGCCGGTTCAGCGCCGAACGTAATCGCCGAGACCGCCGTGCTGGAGGGCAGCATCCGCACCACCCTGCCGGCGGTGCGCGAGCAGCTGCACGCCGGCCTGCGGCGCATGGCCCGCGCCCTGGGCGATCTGCACAACGCCGCGCTGGAGGTCACGATCCAGCCCGGCTATCCGCCCGTGGTGAACACCGCCGCGGAAGCCCGCCAGGCTGAACGCGCCGCCCGCCGGGTGGTGGGGAACGCCGGCCTGGTGTCCCAGGAGCACCCCAGCATGGGCAGTGAGGATTTCGCTTACTACCTGCAGCGGATCCCCGGCTGCTACGTGCGCTTCGGCGCCCGGCCCGAGGGCGGTGCCTACGTGCCCCTGCACAGTCCGGCCTTCACCATCAACGAGGGGGTGCTGCCGGTAGGCGCCGCCTTCTTTGCGGCTGTGGTGCACGAGGCGGAACGGATGCAGGCAGCCCAGGCCCCGGCCGGCTGAAGCGCGGGCGGATGGACTTCACGCCATCAGCGGCCTTCTCGGTGGGCATGGAGCTGGAGTTGCAGCTGCTCGATCCCGTCACCCTCGACCTGGCCGAGGCGGTGCTGCCCCTGCTGGCCACCTATGGCGACCAACACTCTGTAAAGCCGGAGTTTCTGCAGAACACCGTGGAGGTGGTGTCGCCGGTGGCCGCCGATCTGAACCAGCTCGAGGCCAGCCTGCGGACTCTGCTCGCAGAGCTGCTGACGCATCTGGAGCAACTGGGGTTGGCGGTGTGCGGCGCCGGCACCCATCCCTTCCACCGCAGGCCAGCCACCTACACCCCAGGCGAGCGCTACCGCCTGATGGCACGGAACTACGGCTGGCTGGGCCAGAACCAGGTGACCTTCGCCACCCATGTGCACCTGGGCATGCCCAGCGGCGGCGAGACGCTCACCCTGATGCGGGAGCTCAAGCCGTTCCTGCCGCTGCTGGTGGCGCTGTCCGCCAGCTCGCCCTTCTGGCATGGCAGCGACACCGGCTTCGCCGCCTTCCGCCAGCGGGTGCTAGCCGCCTCACGCACCTACGGCATCCCGCCCGACTTCCCCGACTGGCCGGCCTTCGAGCGCTACTACGCCACCATGAGACGGGCCGGTGTGCTGGGCTCCGTGCGGGACATCCATTGGGATCTCAGGCCCGCGCCCCAGTTCGGCACCCTGGAGGTGCGGGTGATGGATGCCCAGCCCACCCTGGCGGAGGCCCTGGCCCTGGCCGCCCTGTTGCGGGCACTGGTGCGCTTCCTGCAGGCAGCCCGCGGCTGCTGGACGCCGCCCGCTGTGCTGGCGCCGCAGCCCTGGTGGATCCTGCGCGACAACTGCTTCATCGCCTCGCGCGACGGGATGGAGGCCTCGCAGATCGCCAGCCTGGAGGGTGATCGGATGCCGCTGAGGCAGATCGCCGCCCTGGTGCTGGGCTGGGTGCGTCCCTGGGCTGCAGCCGATGAGCGCCCCTGGCTCGATCGGCTTGAGGGCTCGATCGCCGCGGGGCTGCCCTACACGCGCCAGAGGCTGCAGCGCAACCGCGATGGCCGGTATCAGGGCGTGGTGGCGGCCCTGGCTGAAGAGTTCCGGGCCGGCCTGGCCTGAGCGCCGTCCTGCAGAGGCGGGATCATGCCGGCGTGTGGGCGTCGAAGAAGGCCAGCTCCAGCAGCATCGCCCGTCGGTAGGTGGGCTCCACCGGGGAACCGGGCGAGGCCAGCCGGTTCAACTGCCCCTCCAGCGCCTGGGTGAGCTGTTCAAAACCGGGATCGGCGTAGGTGTCGATCCACTCGGCATAGGCATGCTGCGGCTGGCCCACCTGGGCGCGCAACTGCTGACCAAGCCAGGTGTAAAGGCGCAGGCAGGGGGTCATGGCCGCGCAGATCAGACCGGGATCGCCGCCCTGGGCCGTGGCGAGCAGGAAGCTGGTGTAGGCCGTGGTGGCCGGCAGGGGGGTGATGCGCTCCAGATCAATGCCCCAGCGCTGCGCGTAGCCGGCGTGCAGCTCAAGTTCCGCCAGCACCCCCTGAAGCAGGGAGTTGAAAGCCATCAGGCTGGCGCGGTCGGAGCTGTGGGCGATGGCCAGGGCATAGGCCCGGGCGAAGCTCTCGAGGAAGCTGGCGTCCTGGGCCACGTAGCCGGCAAAGCGGTCGCGGGGGAGCGTGCCCTGGGCCAGGCCCTGCACGAAGGAATGGTGCAGGCATTGCTGGGCCAGGTCGCGGTTGGCGCTCCAGAGCCGCTGGGCCAGCGAGGGAGCTGGGGAGCTGCTCATGACGCCATTGGCATGCTCATGGCTGGGCCGGGGCCACCATCGCCTCGGGTTGCACCCACCGATCGAACTCTTCGGCGCTCAGTTCACCCAGCACCAGGGCCGCCTCCCTGAGGCTGAGCTGGTGCTGGTGGGCGTGCTTGGCGATGGCGCAGGCCCGGTCGTAGCCGATCGCCGGGGTGAGGGCGGTGACCAGCATCAGGCTCTGGTCGAGCAGGGTGGCGATGCGGCTCGCATCGACCTGCAGGCCTTCGATGCAGTGCTGGCGGAAGCTGCTGCAGGCGCCGCTGAGCAGGGCGATGCTCTCCAGCAGGTTGTGGGCGATCAGCGGCTTGAACACGTTGAGCTCGAAGTTGCCCTGGCTGGCCGCCATCTGCACGGCGGTGTTGTTGCCCATCACCTGCACGGCCACCATCGTGAGGCTCTCGCACTGGGTGGGGTTCACCTTGCCCGGCATGATCGAGCTGCCCGGTTCGTTTTCGGGCAGGATCAGCTCCCCCAGGCCGCAGCGGGGGCCGCTGGCGAGCCAGCGGATGTCGTTGGCGATCTTCATCAGCGAGCCGGCCAGCACCGTGAGGGCCCCGTGGGCGGCCGCCAGCGGCTCGTGGCCGGCCAGGGCCTGAAACTTGTTGGGGGCGGAGGTAAAGGGCAGGCCGATGCGCTCGGCCAGGCGGGCCGCCACCGCCTCGCCGAAGCCATGCGGGGCATTGAGGCCCGTGCCCACGGCCGTGCCGCCGATCGCCAACTGGTGCACCTGGGGCAGAGCGGCGTGCAGGCTCTCGAGCCCCAGCTCCAGCTGGGCCCCGTAGCCGCCGAACTCCTGGCCCAGGCTCAGGGGCACCGCATCCTGCAGGTGGGTGCGGCCGATCTTGATGATCGCCTTGAAGGCCTCGGCCTTGGCAGCCAGGGCCTCGCGCAGGGCCTCCAGTGCCGGGATCAGGCGCCGCTGCAGCTCGATCGCCACGGCGATGTGCAGAGCGGCAGGGAAGGTGTCGTTGCTCGACTGGCTGAGGTTCACATGGTCGTTGGGGTGCACCGGGCTCTTGCTGCCCAGCACACCTCCCGAGGCCGCGATCGCCCGGTTGGCGATCACCTCGTTCACGTTCATGTTGGTCTGGGTGCCCGAGCCCGTCTGCCACACCTTGAGCGGGAATTCCGCATCCAGCTGGCCGGCGGCCACCTCCTCCGCTGCCGCCACGATGAGGGCGGTGAGCTCAGGGCTGAGCTTGCCTTTGGCTCTGTTCACCTCGGCGCAGGCAGCCTTGAGCTCACCGAAGGCGTGCACCACCGCCAGGGGCATGGGCTGGCCGAACGGGAAGTAGTGCAGCGAGCGCTGGGTCTGGGCGCCCCAGTAGTGCGCGGCCGGCACGGCGATCGCGCCCATCGCGTCGCTTTCCTGGCGGGTGCTGGCTGCGCTCATGGGCCTGTCGCTCACTGACTCACCACCTCGGCATTGAGCTCGTTGATGCTCACCGTGGTGCTGCGGCGGAACTCCTCGGGGATGGTGATCCCGGCGGCCTGGCTCACGGCATCGTTGATCGCCGCAAGGGGCACCTGGCCCTCCTGGTCCAGCAGCACCCGTCCCTCAGGGTTGAACACCACCACCTGGGGGATGCGGCCGTGCCAGTAGTGAGCCGGATCAGCGGAGCCCCGGTCCTGGCGGTTCTGGAGGGGATCGGTGACCAGGGGGATCAGCTCGATGCTGTTGCCCCAGAGGCGCTGCAGCTCCGACACCACCGGCGCGAACTGCTTGCTGGACGCATCGTCGTCGAGGTAGTACACCACCACCGCCGGGCGGTGCTCCGCCAGGGCCTGCTCCAGGCTGCTGCGGGGCGGCACCAGCGAGCCATTGCCGGCGTAGAGGGCGTAGATGTTGCCGTCGTAGTTGTTGTTGGTGAGCGAGGCCTGGGCACCGGCCGGTGCCAGGCCCAGCAGGGCCGCCATCAGAGCTGCGGCCAGAACCCCATCGGCCAAGCTGCGGGCCAGGGAGCGTGGCACCAGCCGGGCCATCATCCAGGTCATCAGCTGGGCGAGCTGCTGGCCAGCAACACGGCAGGCGGCGCTGAGGCTGAGGTTCACCCTGGACGGTTCGATTGGCGCCATTGTGGCGGCTGGCCGCTCAGGAACGGCCGAGACTGCGGCCCATGCCCTGGAGGATGCCGCGGCCCACCAGGCCGATCGCCCGGCCCACCACCTGGGTGAGCAGCACCACCAGCAGGTCACCCGCACCTTTGATCAACTGGCGCAGCTGGGGGCCAAGGGCATCCCGTGCCTCAAGTGAGAGGGTCACCACCTGCTGCAGCCAGCCCAGGCGGCGCAGTTCCTGGTCGCGCGGTTCGAGCAGATTGCGGGTGGCGATGCTGCCGCCTTCGAGGCAGAGCAGCTGGCGGCGGCTTTCATACAGGGCGATCGGGCGGCTGAACCAGTTCAGCCAGCGTTGCTGGGCATTGAGCTGGTTGCGCAGGCGCTCCAGATTGCGGGTGGCCAGCAGTTCAGGCCGCAGCAGGTAGCGACGGAGTTCCGGCCAGTCGCCGCAGCAGGCCAGCACATCGGCGGCCAGCAGCTCGGCGTTGCGCAACAGCCAATTGGCCACCAGCCGTTCCAGGTGGAGCACCGCCCGGGGCTCATCCGGGGGAAGCAGCTGGCCATCCACCAGCAGAGGGCGGGCGAGGACCAGGGTGGCCAGCATCGCCTGGGGATCGGGCAGCTCCGGGTCGTCGAGGCTGAGGTCACTGGCCTCCACCAGGGAGGAAGCCACCGGCTGGAGGCGCCCCTCCAGGGGCAGCTGCACATAGGGGCTGGCCATCGAGAGCAGGGCCTGCTCGCGCAGCCTGGGCTGCAGCGCCTGCCAGCGCTGCTGCAGGAGAGCGGCCGCATCACCTGGCGTTGGTGTCCGGGCCAGTTCGTCGGCCAGTTGCTGGCGCAGGGCGTCAAGCTGGCCCAGCAGTGCGATCAGCAGGTCGATGCGGCGGTCGCCGTTCAGGCCCTCCAGGGCGAGCAGCTGGCCGCTGCGATTGGCCAGGCCAGCCTCGATGGCCGAGCCCAGCCGAGCCCGCACGGCCAGCCACACCCCCGAGGCGTTGCGCTGCTGCAGGGTGAGGCTGCCGCTGCCCGGGCCTGGGGCGCTGGGCCTGGGGCTGCCGGGGCCCCTGGCTTCGGTGCCGAGCGGCTCGCTCCAGGCCAGGCTCAACGGACCCCAGATCCAGAGCAGGAAACGGCGCGCCAGGGCCATCTCCCGCAGGCGTCCTTCCAGCATCAGCCGGGCCAGAGGGTGGATGTCACGCCGGCTGAGCAGCAGCCGGCAGCCGCTGCTGGCGATGTCCAGCTGCTGCAGGCCACTGAGCAGCAGGGCCTGGCCAAGGGTGGTGGCTCCGGACTGTCGCTCGGGCTGGAAGGGCTGACCAAGGCCTGGCTGGAGCTCCACCACCCGACCGCCACCCAGCAGGGTGTTCAGGGCAGCCAGCAGCTGGTTGGCGTCGGGTGCTTCCAGCAGCCCCTCGCTGGTCAGCGAAAGAAGGTCGGCGGCGGCAAGACCATGCCCCTCACCCAGCACCAGCAGCAGGGGGGCAGGCTGCCAACGCTCGCGCAGCAGGGTGACTTCCCGCTGCAGGCTGGCCAGGGGAGTGGCCGGGGCGGGGGCCCACAGCACCAGCCCCGGCGGTCCCTGCAAGGTGTCCGTCCCGGCCACAACCTGGATGTCGTGCGTCAGGAAACTGGCGGAGTCAGCGCGGCCAGCCTGAATCCAGCTGATCAGCCCGGCCGAGCGGAGCGGTTCAGCCAGAAGCAGCAGCTGGGTCGTCAAGCTGGGAGGCACGGCAGCTCGCCCAAGGTACCGAGCTCAGCAAGGGCGCCGCCGCCGACCGGATAAGTGAAGGGTATAAGACTCGATCGTGAACCCGGTGTGGGCTTCGATCTGGCGCAGCAGCTCGGCGGGCAGCTCCACGTCGAGGTCCTGGATCGCTCCGGAGTCGATGCAGGTGAGATGGCTGTGGGGATCACTGCGGTAGCCATAGAGGCGGCCGCTGGCACGGTCGAGACACTCGATCACCCCGGCGGACTGCAGTGCTTCGAGGTTCTGATACACCGATGTGTGGCCGATGTTGCGGCCAAGATTGTTCAGCTTCTCAAAGATGTCCCTGGCGCTGAGGTGGCTTTTCTCACTCCAGAGAAGATTCAGCACCATTCGCCGCTGGCGGCTCAGGCGCATCCCCAGATCGCGGCAGCGGCGGTACACGTCCTCAACGGAACTGCAGCCCGCCTCTGATGAGGGGAATTCAGGCGATGAGGCCTGGACGAGACCGGCATCGCGAGGGCCGGCAGACTGGGCGACGGCGCTCACGCGACACACCGATACGGCTGATTCATCTGTTATAAGGCAGCCCGCCAACGATCCGCGTCAAGCGATCCCGCTGCTTGCGGGCGTCTCCTGCACGTCCTGCCAGCGCCCCGGCCCGATCGCCTGCAGGGCTTCGGCCAGGTTCACCCGGCCGTCATAGAGGGCCCGGCCCACGATCACCCCACTCACCCCAAGCGGAGCCAGAGGCAACAGGGAGAGCAGATGCTCCAGGGTGCCGATACCTCCGGAGGCGATCACCGGCACCGAGCTGGCCGCAGCCATCGCCCGCAGGGCGTCCAGATTGGGGCCGGCCAGGGTGCCATCGGTGGCGATGTCGGTGCTGATGATCGCGGCGATGCCGCAGGCTGAGAGCTGGCGGGCCAGGGCGGTGGCCTCGATGCTGCTGGTCTCCAGCCAGCCGCGGGTGGCCACCTTGCCGTCGCGGGCATCGATGCCCACCACGATCCGGCCAGGGTGGCGGCGGGCCAGCTGCTCCACCAGCGCGGGCTGCTCCAGCGCCACCGTGCCCAGAATCACCCGCTCCAGCCCGCAGGCCAGCAGCTCCTCGGCCCGCTCAACGGTGCGCACACCGCCGCCCAGCTGCACTGGAATGTTGAGGGCAGCCGTGATCGCCTTGATCGCGGCGGCGTTCACAGGCTCGCCGCTGCGGGCACCGTCCAGGTCCACCAGGTGCAGGCGCTCGGCCCCCTGCTCCTGCCAGCTGAGGGCCTGGGCCACCGGGTCGTCGCTGAAGCGGGTCACCTGGCCGTAGTCGCCCTGGTGGAGGCGCACGCACTGGCCGTCGAGCAGGTCGATGGCGGGGATGATCTGCATGGGCGGCGGCAGGGGATGCCAGCCAGGCTGCCAGAGCTGGCGGTCGGCCAGTTCGGCCAGGCACACCACCAATCGGAAACCGCCATCGAGCACGGCGGCCAGTTCCGCCGCCCGCTGCCGGCCCCGGCCCCGCTCGCCCACCAGGCGGAAGTGGCGGAAACCGCCGCTGCGGGCCAGGGCGGCGGGCTGGGCGGTGTAGGCCGGGCTTGGGCGCATCACGCTGGGTGGCTGAGCAGCCATCCTGGGGCGATGGCCCTCCGCGGCGTGTCCCGTGCTGTTCCTGCTGGAGCTCGGACCGGCCCTGGCGCTGGGGCTGCTGCTTGGGCGGCGCTGGCCCCAGCTGCCAGCCCGCCTGGCACCACCCCTGGTGAACTGGGGCGTGCCGTTCAGCCTCACCGGCCTGCTGCTGCGCGCGGGGGTGAACTGGCGCTACGGCCAGGTGGCCCTGCTGGCCCTGCTGGCCGTGGCCCTCGGCCTGCTGCTGGTGCGCGGCTGGTCTCGCGCACCCCACGAGCAGCTGGCCGCCGTGGTGGGCAACACGGCCTATTTCGGCATCCCTGCCGCCCTTGCCCTGCTGCCGCCCCAGGCGGTGGGCTACGCGATCAGCTACGACCTGGCCGCAACCCTGTTCACCTGGTGTCTGGGCCCCTTGCTGTTGGCAGGGGAGGGGTTGCAGCTTCAACGGCTGCTGCGGGCTCTGGCGGCCAGCCCGGCCAGCCGCGGACTGGTGGCGGCCACCCTGCTCCAGCTCACGCCCTGGCGCACCGAGCTGGCCGGCTGGCTGTGGTGGCCGGCGCGCGCCGTGGTGCTTCTGTCGCTGGTGCTGGTGGGCATGCGCCTGGCCCGTGGCTCCGCGTTGCAGTTGCCGGGGCGCCTCTGGGTGGTGCTGGTGGTGAAGCTGCTGCTGTTTCCGCTGGTTCTGCTCGGCCTTTGCCTGGTGCTGGCTCCTACCCCCCTGGGGCTGCCACCGCTGGCGACGGCGGCCGTGGTGCTCCAGGCTGCGGCACCCACGGCGGTGGCGGTGCTGCTGCTGGCGGAAGCCACGCCCCAGCCAGCTGCCGCCATCACGCAGGCTGCCGCCGGCCTGGTGATGGTCAGCACCCTGCTGGCCCTGCTCAGCGTGCCCCTCTGGGCGCGGCTGCTGGCGGTACTGGGGCTGCTCGCACCCTGAACCGCCCCCGGCCAGCAGAATGGCGCGGCGTTTCACGGCCCGCCGGCGGGCATCGGCATGGACATCCTGGTGATGGGCGGCACGCGCTTCGTGGGCAAACCGCTGGTGGAGCGTCTGCAGGCTGCCGGCCATGCCCTCACTCTGTTCACCCGCGGCAACAAGCCGGCCCCAGAGGGAGTGGAGCACCTGATCGGCGACCGCAGCACCCCGGAGGCTCTGGCGCAGCTGCAGGGCCGCCGTTTCGATGTGATCGTCGACAGCTCGGGTCGCAGCCTCGACGATTCCCGCGCCGTGGTGGAGCGCACCGGCGCCCCCAGCCACCGGTTTGTGTATGTGAGCTCGGCTGGCGTCTACGCCGACAGCGAGCTCTGGCCGCTGGATGAGGACAGCCCCACGGATCCCCAGAGCCGCCACGCCGGCAAGCTCGACACCGAGGCCTGGCTGCGCGCCGAGGGCATCGCCTTCACAAGCTTCCGCCCCACCTACATCGTGGGCCCGGGCAACTACAACCCGGTGGAGAGCTGGTTCTTCGATCGGATCGTGCACGGCCGCCCCGTGCCCCTGCCCGGCGACGGCAGCACCATCACCCAGCTGGGCCACGTGAGCGACCTGGCCGCCGCCATGGCCCGCTGCATCGAGGTGGATGCTGCCGCCAACCGCATCTACAACTGCACGGGCCGCCAGGGCATCACCTTCCGCGGCCTGGTGCACGCCGCCGCCCGCGCCGCCGGCCAGGATCCGGCCAGCGTGGAGATCCGCAGCTTCGATCCCGCCGGCCTCGACAAGAAGGCGCGCAAGGCCTTCCCCCTGCGCCTGGCCCACTTCCTCACCGACATCACCCGGGTGCGGCGCGAGCTGGCCTGGGAGCCGGCCTTCGACCTGGAGGCCACCCTGGCCGACAGCTTCGACAACGACTACGCCAAACGGATGCCCACCAGCCCGGACTTCAGCGCCGATGCAGCCCTGATCAGCTAAGCAGCCTCTGCACCTGCTGGGCCGCCGCCAGGCCGGCCTCGATCGCCCCCTCGAAATAGCCCGGCCAGCGGCTGGCGGCCTCGGTGCCGGCCCACACCACCCGCTGATGGGGTTGCTGCCAGATGCGGCCGTAACTGGTCCAGGTGCCGGGGGTGAGAAAGCTGGTGAAGGCGCCGCCGCTCCAGGGTTCGGCGTTCCAGTTGTGCAGCACCAGCTCCAGGGGAGTGGCAGCCTGGGGACCCCACCACGCCACCACGTCGGCGAGCACCGCCTGGCGCTGCTCCCGCTCCGGCAGTTGCTGCCAGCGCGCCGCCCGCTCGCCGGCGATGAAACCCGCCAGCACCCCCGGTCCCCCGGGCGGTGAGCTGTCCACGGTGAGCTCCAGGGTGGGCAGGTTGCCGATACCCAGGCCATTCAGGCCCTGATCCCGCCAGAACGGGCGCTGATAGAGCGCCAGCACCTTCACCATCGAGCCCATCGGTGAGCGCTGCAGCAGCCCCCGCCACTGCGGCGGCAGGGGCGGGTCGTAGTGGATGGCCTGGCGCAGGGGCGGCGGAATCGCCACCACCGCCACCCCCGCCTTGAGCTCGCCGCCGTCGCTGCAACCCACCGCCACCCTGCCGTTCTGCTGACGGATCGACACCACCGGCGCGGCCAGCTGAATCAGCCCGGCCAGCTCGGCGGCCAGGCGCTCAGCCACCCGGGTGATGCCACCCTCCACCAGCCAGGCCTCCGGTGTCTCGTGCTGGGGGGCCACGGCCTGGGTCCAGGCCAGGTGCAGGATCGAGCTTTCATGCGGTTCAAAGCCACCCGATCCGCCCATGCGCGTGAGCCAGGCCAGCGGGTAGCCCGCCAGCTCCCCGGCTCCCTGCTGCCGCAACCATTCAGCCACCGTGGTGCGATCGAGGGCCTCCGCCCCCGGGGTAGCCCAGGGGGCCTGGGGCGGCACCTGCTCCACCAGCTGGCGGAAGCGCTCCTGCAGGGCCAGGGCCTGCTCCCACTCGGCGGCGGGCAGGTTGAGCTCGGCCGGCCGGAAGAACAGCAGGCTGGCGGCAAAATCGTGCTCGATGCCGGCGCGGTGCGCCACGCCGTTCCAGAGGAACAGCCCTTCGCCCTCGTAGTGCGTGGGGTAGCGGCGCAGGCCGAACTCCTCCAGCAGCCCCAGCAGGTGGTGGTGGCTGGCACCCACCCACTGCCCGCCCAGATCCACCGGCAGGCCGGCGATGCCCGCGGCGCGACCGTGCATCCGCCCGCCCCAGCGCTCGCGGGCCTCCAACAGCCGCACCCGCAGCCCGGCCCGCCGCAGTGCCCGGGCACAGACCAGGCCGGAGAGCCCGGCGCCAATCACCACGGCATCGAGCCGCGCCGCTGGAAGAGCGCCCTTGGCGGTTGTAAGGGACATCGAAGCTGGGGGGTCGGTCAAGCGGCGGCAGCCGGCTCTGCCGGCCGGCTTGCCAGTGCCAGCTGGCGGATGATCCGGCTCTCGAGCACGGGAGCGATGTCGATCAGCTCGCGGAACTGACTGCGCTGGAACTGCAGCCAGCGGCAGCCTTCCGGCCCTGCCTCCAGCCCTTGCAGGGCAGTGCCGGAGCTGGTGCTGCCACCGATCAGATAGTCGATCAGGCCGATGAAGGCGAGCGCTGCCGAGGTGCTATGGCCGGCCCCAAGCTGCTGGCCGCTGCCCTGCCTGCAGCTGCCTTCGAGAAGCAGGGCAACCCCATCGGGCTCCAGCGTGATCGGCTCGCCCGCTCCTGCCTGCTGCAGCCGGCAGAGCCTGGGGAGCTGCAGCAGGGCCTTCGGCTCCAGGCTGGCCAACAGCACCACCCCAGCAGGCTGGGCGGCCAGTTGCGACCACAGTGGATCACCCTGGGGAGGCCGTTGGGCCAGCAGTGCTGCCGCCCATTCGCCACTGGCTGGATCGCTGTCGGCGCCGCAGAGGGTGTGCAGCACCGCCTCGGGCTCGGCGACTGATTCCTGCGCCGGCGGCTCGGCTGGCTGGCCGTCCAACCAGGCACCCAGGGCAAGAGTTGTGGCGTCCTCGCTGGCCAGGAAGGTGATCACGGCGGGGGAGAGGGCTCCATAGAGCGCCAGCGTTGGCCCGTCCGGGCAGGATCGCTGCTCAGTTCGCAGCAGCTGCTGTTCGAGCTCCACCAGGGGCGGCAGCAGGCCGGCTATGCGCCGATCCAGGCTGAGCAGCAGGGGCCCCAGCAGCGGGTTGTGCTCCATGGCCAGCTCCAGGCTGCGCCGCTCCGCCAGGTGCTGGCCGAGGGCACTGCGCAGCTGGTTCAGCTGGCGGCTCCCCCGGCTGGCGCCGGGGGCGTACTCCGCCAGCAGCTCCTCCCAGGTGCTCGGATCCAGCCCGCTCTCCCGGCGGATCCGCTCCAGGCGCTGCCGGGCCGAGCGCGAGAGGGTGTCGCTCGCCAGGCTGGTGTGCCCGCTCAGCCGCAGGAGATCCTCGATCTCCTCATGGGCGGCGCTGCGGCGCAGGTCGAGGCCGGTGAGTTCATTGGCACTGAGCTGGTCGAGCAGCGGGTCCTCCACGCTCAGCACCTCCAGGGCAGACTGGTGATCGTCCGGGCTGAGCCCGAGGCTGGTGCGCAGTTCCTCCAGCTTGAGCAGCGAGGAGCGGCGATCCAGGCGCCCCTGATGCAGCAGGTCGTCGAGCACGGAGCGGTACACCGCCCGGCGTTCCGACTGGGCCTGCACCGGCAGGGCCTTGGCCAGCACGAACACTTCCCCGGGGCTGAGATCCTCAAGCCGCCGGCCCGCCAGTAGGCCCTGCAGCTGGACGCCCAGCTTGGCCAGCTGGCGCCGCAGGCTGGTGCTGGTGCTCTCCCGCTCGTAGAGGCCCCGGTCGCGGTGCCAGCCCCGGTGCAGCCACACCGCGCTCAGGCCCACCACCAGGGCGATGAACAGGGCATCGCCGCGGCTGCCGCCGATGCCGAAGGGGCTGCCCTTGAACTGGAAATAGGTGTTGACGGCACAGAAGGTGGCCAGCAGGCGGGTCTGGTGAATGGCCCGCTCCCGGGCACCATTGAGGCCACGGCTGGCATGACGTCGCTCGAGCCCACGCTGCAAGGCCTGAAACAGCTGCTGAGAGAGCACGCAGGCCGCCGTGAGCAGCAGCGGGATCATCACCAGCCGGGGCAGCTGGGGCCAGCCGGCCGGCAGGAACGGCTCCCACGCCAAAGCGGCCAGGCGGTTGTCATACACGAACAGCCGGCTCTTGAGGTAATCCACCGGCAGGCCCGCCGGGGCCGTGGCCTGGATCAGCAGAAAGAAGCCCAGGATCAGGCCGGGGTAGGAATACCAGGCCCAGGTCAGCCCCCGCTTGCCCTGCAGGTTCTGCCAGTAGGTGCGCTCGGCGTCGATGTCCAGACAGGGCCTGCTGCAGGCCACGCAGGTGCTCACGTCGGCCTCGCCGGCCTGGCTGGCCACCGTGCGGCACATCGACTGGGTGGTGCGGGTGGGGCTGTCCAGGTGGGCGCTGGAGCCGATCACTCCCCGGGGGCCCGTGAGCACCTGCTGGGCCGTGCCGAACGGGCACAGGTAGTGGCACCAGGCCTTGCCGGAATAGGCCCAGCCGCTCACCAGCGCCCCCAGCAGGGCGGCGACGGTGAGCAGGCCGAAGGCCAGGGCATTGCTGTTCACGATCAGGATCCGCAGGCAGAGGCCGGCGATCAGCAGGCTCCACTGCAGCTGCACGTGATGCCGCCCAAGCCAGGAGTGTTCCTCCACGGCCACCAGCTGGGGCTTGCCGTTGCGGCCCGCCACGGTGCGCTGCCAGCCCAGGGCCCGCGCCAGCTGCGACACGAACGACAGCGGGCAGATGCGGCGCCAGAGCTCGTGGCTCAGCACCACGCACACCAGCACCAGGGGCAGCCCCAGATTCCAGAACAGGTCGGTGCCCAGCCCGTCACCGCAGATGGGGAGCGTGCCGCAGATCTCCGGCAGGCGGCCGTCGCGGCTGATCGGCAGCAGGGGCAGGGTGATCAGCCCGAGCCAGCCCAGCAGCAGGGCCCAGCGCCCCAGCCGCGCCTGGGATTCCGCCCAGGTGTTGAACAGGTTCATCGCGAGCGCAGTGGGTGGGCATTGCCCTGGCGCAGATAGCTCCAGGCCGAGCTGAGGGCCAGCAGCAGCGATGGCCAGAACAGCCACCAGCCCCATTGATGCAGGCCAGCGGCAAGGCCGCCAGCCCCTTGATCCGTGCCGAAGCCCAGTCCCCAGCGCTGCGGCCAGAGCAGCAGCAGCAGGCTGGCGAACTGCAGCACCGTTTTCGCCTTGCCGGCCAGGGAGGCCGGTCCGCCGCCGCTGGCGCCGCTGCGCCAGCCGGAGATCAGCAGTTCGCGGGCCAGCAGCAGCCACACGGCCCAGAGGGGCAGCTGCTGGGGCCAGCCCGGCTGGGCAGCCAGCCAGAGCAAGGGAGCGGCGATCAGGATCTTGTCGGTGAGGGGATCGAGGCGGGCGCCCCACGCCGAGCCGCCGCCGGCGCGGCGGGCCAGCAGGCCGTCGGCCCAGTCGCTCAGCCCGCCCAGCAGCAGCAGCCACCAGGCCAGG
>JBIIXY010000055.1:0-14538 GCA_044347105.1 Prochlorococcaceae cyanobacterium | reverse complement strand
CGCTGGAACTCAGGCAGGGAGAGGCCTTTCTGGAACTGGATCGCACTGCGGGCCATGGCCGGGCTGGTATCTGTGTACCACTCTATTCCCCCGGGTCGGCTGCCACGGAGCGAGCTGGGTAATCAAGACGGCAGGAGGGCGACCGGCTGGCCAATCTGCAGCGGCTGGCGGCGGAGGTGATCGGGCAGGACGCCGCGCCCCTGGTGCTGGAGGTGGGCAGCCGCCTGGGGGTGGCCAGCGACCCGCTAGCGGGGATGGCGGAGGCGGGGCTGGTGCAGCTGCAACGGCAGCCGGCCGAGGCCCTGGGCGATGGTGCGCCAACGCTGTGGCACCGCCACCTGGCGACCGACCTCGATTCCAGTCTGCCGCTGCGGGTGGACTGGTTGAACCAGTTTCCGGGCTACCAGCGCTGGAGCCAGGAGCAGGGCCAGGACACGCTGCCCAGCCAACGCCTCGACGATCTGCTGGCGGGCCAGCCGCTGCGGCTGCTGCGTGGCGATCTGCGCGGCCGCGACATCCGGGTGCTCACCCATGGCGAGCAGGGCCTGGAGCAGCTGGCGCAGCTGGAGCTGCTGGAGCTGCTGAGCGCACCCACGCCGCTGCAGCAGGACGGCACCAGCCTGTTCGAGCTGGGGAGCTGGCTGGCGGCGCGGGGCTTTGTGCTGCATTGCTTCCGCCAGGAGAACCGGCGCCTGCTGCGGCCCGATGGCAGCGACGGCAACCCCTACACCGCCCGCAACCAACTGGTGCAGCTGGCGGCGGTGTTCATGCCCGATCCGGTGGGCTGGATCGACCTGGCCCCCGAACGCCTGGCCGCCCTGGCCTTCCTGGCCCATGGGTTCTACCGCAGCAGCGACCTGAGCCAGCGGGCCCTGCAGGTGCTCGACCAGCGCGATGGCGGCACCCGTCTGGAGCGCTACCGCAGCTACCTGGATCACACAGGATTCAGCGGCTGAAAAGCGAAGAAAAAACCAGGGCGTGAAGCTGCCCGTAATTTCACTAAAATAGAGCGAAGAAACGGCGGTCCTACTTTGCTGAGTAGGGCTCCGTCAACCCAGGCCTGCCATAATCAAATCATCCAGTAAAGCCATGCCGGACTCCTGAGATCTTCGGAATTCGGCTTATTTCGCCCTCGCCATGACCAGTCGCAAAGCATCCGGTGGCAACCAGCGCCCCCGGCCGAAGAGCACGGTCGCGCCCCCCACGGTGAGCCCCGTGAAGGTGGTGCCCCTGGCGGCAACGCCGGTGGTGGATCCCCTGCAGCTGGCCTGGAACGAGGCCTGGCAGCTGCTGCAGTCGCGGGCGGGCGACGCAGCTGGCTTCCTGCAGCTGCTCACCGCCACCTACGGCAGTGCGAGCCTGAGCACCGAAGCCTTCGCCACCGCGGCGGAGAGCCTGCGCCAGAGGATCCTGGGGGGCGACCGGCTGGGGCTGCAGCTGGTGACGGTGGATGCGGCGGGCATGAACGGCGCCAGCGCCGCCTACGCCAATGGCACGGTGTATGTGAACCGGACCCTGCTGGATGGCAGCACCAGCGGCACGACGCTGCGCAACCTGCTGCTGGAGGAGATCGGCCACGCCCTGGAGGGCCAGCTCAATCACAGCGCCAGCTACGACACCGCCGGCGACGAGGGCGAGCACTTCAGCGCCCTGGTGACCGGCACGCCGCTGAGCGACGCCCAGCTCACCCGCATCGCCACGGAAAACGACACCGGCACGATCACCGTGAACGGGCAGACGGTGGTGGTGGAGCGTTCCATCACCTACACCCACAAGTACCACGGCACCTCTGGTGCTGACGTGGTGGTCTTTGGGCCCGGTCTTGGCAATGAGCAGGTGTATCTCAGCTCGGCGGCTGGGGCCAGCTCCTATCGCGACGGCACCGGCGACACGGTGCAATGGAACTTCAGCACCAACACCAGCCTGCGCTCAGCCAGCAATGTGAAGGAAATTTTCGGCTTTGAACCGGGAACCGGCGGAGCCGATGTGATTGCTTTTGCGGAGGGATTACTACGAGATGAGGATGGCCATACAGCCACCGGAAGCATCCTAAACCGAACAATTCTTGTCAACTGGAACGCTTCCTCATTAAACCTCGCAACCTCTGCAACAGAACGCGTCTTTCTTCAGCACGCAGGCACCAGCGAGCTCAATGCAGCATCTGTTTTAGGTGGTTCCACCTCCATTGCCGCCTTAATCGGCGCCAAAACAGTAAGCGCTAATCAACGCCTGCTGTTTGCCTTCGACGACGGCACCGACTCCTACCTCTGGTATTTCGACAACTCTGCCGGCACTAGCAATGCACGTGTTGAGACCACCGAGCTAACCCTTGTTGGCATCGTTAGAGGAGTCAATAGTTTCAGCAATGGTGACCTTACAGTAGCCACTCCGATTGTGCCTCTCACTTTCAATGGCACAAGTGGCACCGATTCGCAGATTGGCAGCGCGTTGGACGAGGGTTTTGCCCCTCAAGCCGGTGCCGACACCGTGGTTGGTGGCGCCGGCAGTGATGTCATCCTGCTCGGCCCGTCAGGCGGCAGCGATCAGATCTATCTCGGCACGCAAACCACCGTGCGCGCGCTGGCCACCGATAACGCTCAAGATCGGGTGGTTTGGAACTTCGGCACCGCAGCGAGCCTCGCAGTTGCTGGACATGCACCCACGATTTGGGGATTCCAGTCGGGAAGTGATGTAATCCAGTTCGCCCAAGGCCTGATTGCAGAAAAAGACGGCAGCACCACTGCTAGCAGCATAGGCTCAACTATAAGGAATGAAACGGCTTCAGCCGATCTTCTGGCATCTAACAGCATTGTTTTTTATCAATACAATGGCACTGCCGAGCTGAATGCTACGGCTGCATCGAACTCGAACTCTGTTGCGGCCCTGTTTAATCAATCAGGCAACTTTTGGAAGCCTGGAAGTTTTTCTAGGTACATCTTTTTGGTGGACGATGGCACCGATTCTTACATTTGGTATTCAGTTTATAACGGAAATGATGCCCAGAAAGATAGAGTCCAAGCAAACGAGCTAACATTGATTGGCGTTGTCAAAGGGGTTAATACATTTGCCAGTGGAGATTTCGCCGTCATCCCATCAACGCTTTCGGCTACTCCAATTGTAACAAGGGAAGTAATAACACCTGCTGACAGCACACCGCCTACCATTGCCATCTCCAGCAACGTCAGCTCCCTCAAAGCTGGTGAAACCGCCACCATCACCTTCACTTTCTCGGAAGCTCCAACAGGCTTTGCCGATGGAGACATCACGGTTTCGGGCGGCACCCTCTCCCCCATCAGCGGCTCCGGCCTCACACGCACCGCCACCTTCACTCCCTCCGCCAACAGTTCTGGCACCGCTTCGATCACCGTCGCCGCTGGCTCCTACACCGATGCTGCCGGTAACAGCGGTGGTGCGGGCACCACACCATCGCTGACCTTTGACACGCTGCCGCCGACCCTGTCGATCACCAGCGACAAGAGCTCCCTCAAAGCTGGTGAAACCGCCACCATCACCTTCACTTTCTCGGAAGCTCCAACAGGCTTTGCCGATGGAGACATCACGGTGTCGGGCGGCACCCTCTCCCCCATCAGCGGCTCCGGCCTCACACGCACCGCCACCTTCACTCCCTCCGCCAACAGTTCTGGCACCGCTTCGATCACCGTCGCCGCTGGCTCCTACACCGATGCTGCCGGTAACAGCGGTGGTGCGGGCACCACACCATCGCTGACCTTTGACACGCTTCCATCGAATAGCCCCCCCAGCCTTTCGCTGCTCAGCACCACCACCTTCACAGAAGATGACGCCGGCAATGCCGCCGGCTCTGTTGTTGCCACCTTCTCCATCGCCGACGCGGACGGCGACACCGTCACCGTCTCCCTCTCCGACACCACCAATTACGTCCTCGGCTCCGGTGATGACGCCGGCAAGGTCCTCCTCACCGCCGCCGGTCTGGCACTCGTCAATGCCGGCACTGATCTGCCCGCCTTCACTCTCACGCCCAACGACGGCAGCACCAACGGCACGGCGGTCACCGTTGATCCGTCGGTCACCCCGGTGAATGACGCCCCAGCCCTGACCGGCTCCCAGGCCTCACTCCCCGGGGGCACAGAAGACACCACCTACACCGTCAGCGCCGCTGACCTGCTGGCCGGCTTCTCCGATGGCGAGGGCGACATCCTCTCCATCACTGGACTCACCGCCTCCAACGGCACCGTTGCCGACAACGGCAATGGCACCTTCACCATCACGCCGGCCGCCAACTTCAACGGCACCCTCACCCTCAACTATTCCGTCTCCGACGGCACCACCAGCACCGCAGCCTCCAACACGGTCCTCCTCGCGGCCGTCAATGACGCCCCGGTACTGGCCAATGCCATCGCTGATCAGAGCGCCACAGAAGACTCACCCTTCTCCTTCCAGTTCGCATCCGATGTTTTCACGGACGCGGATGCCGGTGACACCCTCACCTACACCGCCACCCTGGCAGGCGGAGCTGCTCTGCCGTCCTGGCTGAGCTTCAACGCCGCCACGCGCACCTTCAGCGGCACGCCCCTGAATGGTGATGTCGGCTCCTTCTCTGTGAACGTTACCGCCACCGACGGCTCCAGCGCCTCGGTGAGCGACACCTTTGTGATCAGCGTTGCCAACGTCAACGACGCACCCACCGGCAGCGTCACCATCTCCGGCACGCCCACCCAGGGCCAGACCCTCACCGCCCAGAACAACCTGAGCGACGAAGACGGCCTCGGCGCCATCGCCTACCAATGGAAGGCCAATGGCACCGTCATTGAAGGTGCCACCGCCAACACGCTTGAGCTGACCCAGGCCCTGGTCGGCAGCACCATCACCGTCACGGCCTCCTACACGGATCTGCAAGGCACAAACGAATCCGTCACCTCCGCGGCCACCGGCGCGGTTGCCAACGTCGACGATGAGGCCACCGGCACCCTCGCCGTCACCGGCACCGCCGCAGAAGGCGGCTCCCTCGTCGCGGCCCTGAGCAACATCAGCGATGCCGACGGTTCCACCTCCACCGCCTATCAGTGGCAGGAAAACATCGGCGGCACCTGGACCAACATCTCGGGTGCCAACACAGCCACGCTCTCGATCCCTGCTGATCAGAGCTCCGTCGGCAAATCCGTTCGCGTTGTTGCCACCACCACCGATGCTCTCGGCGGCACCACTGCCTTCACCTCCGAAGGGCAGACGATTGCCAACGTCGACACGGTCGCGCCCACCTTCAGCTCCGGTGCTTCGGCATCGGTGAACGAAAACGTGGCCGCTGGCACCGTTGTGTACACCGCCGCAGCCACCGACACCGACTTCAACGCTCCAAACACCGCTGCATCGATCACCTACAGCCTCAGCGGCACGGACGCCAACGCCTTCACCATCGACGCCATCACCGGCGTGGTGACGATCAAGGCCAGCCCCGATTTCGAAACCAAGCCCAGCTACGGCTTCACGGTCGTTGCCACAGACGCCGCCGGTAATGCGGCGAACCAAGGTGTCACCCTGAGCATCTCCAACCTCAACGACAACCCAGTTGTCCTAAGCGATAGCAACATCGCCGCCAACTCCATCGCTGAAAACACCCCCATCGGCACCGTCGTCGGCATCACCGCCATCGCCACCGACGCAGACTCCGGCGCCTCCATCACCGGCTACTCCCTCACCGATGACGCCGGCGGCCGCTTCGCCATCAACAGCATCACCGGTGTCGTCACCGTGGCTGGCGCTCTCGATTACGAAACCGCCACCAGCCACTCCATCACCGTCAAAGCCGTCAGCTCCGATGGTTCCCAGAAGGAAGAGTCCTTCTCCATCGCCGTCACTGATGTAGACGACACCGCCCCCGACGCACCTGTATTGACGCTTGGCAACGGCGTCGCCGGCGGCGCCACCGCCGCGGAAGCCACCGCCAGCGGCGGTGTGGTCACTGTGAACGCGGAGGCCGGCACCAGCGTCGCCGTGACCTTCTCCCGCAGCGGCGGCGGCACGGTCACCAAAACCGTCACCGGTGCAGGCCCCACTCCTGTGGCCGTGGTGCTGGAGCAGAGCGATCTCACCATCCTCGGCAACGGCACCATCGAGGTGAGTGCCACTGCCACAAATCCAGAAGGAAGTTCTACGCCAGGCACCATCTCCTTCACCCTCGATACCCTCGCCCCCTCCGCACCCACCTTCTCTCTTGCCAGCGACACCGGCTCCAGCAACAGCGACGGCATCACCAACAACGGCACTATCACGGTGTCCGGCATCGAGGCCGGTGCCACTTGGGAGTTCAGCACCGACGGCAGCTCCAACTGGAACCCCGGATCCGGCACGAGTTTTCTGCTTGGCAAGGGCAGCTATGCCAGCGGCGCGATTCGTGTCCGCCAAACCGATCTGGCCGGCAACACCTCCTCAGCCTCGCAGAACGCGGCGGCGATCACAGTTGACCACACTCCCATCACCAGCGCCACCGTCACCAGTGTCAGCGAAGGCAGCAATGGCCCGGTGATCGGCAATGGCGGCACATCCAATGGAACTTCAGCCCTTCTCGTGAACGGCACACTCACATCAACCCTGGCGTCAGGGGAATCGCTACGGGTGTTTGATGGCAGCACCCTCCTCGGCACCGCCAGTGTCACAGTTGACAGCACCAGTTGGAACTACACCGATCGTCGCGTGCTTGTCGCAGGTCAGGTCGTGAACTACATCGCACGGGTTGCGGATACCGCAGGCAATCAATCGGCGAGCACAGCGGCGTATGTGGTCACGCAGACCAGCTCCCTGCCTGTGATCAGCGTCAGCAATGTGAGCGTGGTGGAAGGGGCCGCAGACACCAGCACGCAGACCGCCTTCACGGTGCGCCTGTCACGTGCAAGCGACCAGCCGATCACGCTGACCTATGCGTTCAGTGCAGGTACTGCCACTGCAGGATCCGACTACACAGCACCCACTGGCCCCCAGACCCTGACCTTCAGTCCAGGCGTCATCGCTTTACAAGTTGCATTCACTGTCAGCGGGGATGCCATTGACGAGACTGATGAAACGCTGATCCTCGAACTCTCCAGCCCCACCAACGCAACCTTCGCTGGCGGCTCATCCACAGCCATCACTGCCACCGCCACGATCATCGATGATGATCCAACTGTAGATCCCAATCTAGGCGTTGTCATCGAATTCTCCGGCAACTTCAGCGGCACCGAGCTCAACGACACGCTGACGGGTGTTAACGGTTCCGGCGTCAACCAGATCAACGGCCTCGCCGGCAATGATCTCATCACCGGTAACGACGGCGCTGATGTGCTGACTGGCGGGCTAGGCGCAGACACCTTCAAATACCTAGCACTCACCGACTCCACCCTGGCCGCCTTAGACTCGATCACCGATTTCAACGTAGGACAAGGCGACAAGATCGATTTACCTTTTGCCGTTTCCACAGTCTGGGATCGTGGCTTGATCTCGGCTTCCACACTCCAGGGCGCCCTCCAGATGGCATTCGCGGACAAGAATATCAATACCGACGGAAATCAAGCCCTTACAATCAATGAATTGGTGGTGTTTCGATGGGGTACCACCAGTCTCCGTCGCAACACCTACATTGGTTCACCCGATGGTGTTGGAGCCAATTTCAATGGGGATCTGCTGATCAAGCTACCGAACAACACTTTCGGTACAATTACTGACAACACTTTCACTGAAACTGCTTCCTGACACCATGAACCCCTTAACGCCTGTCATGACCAACACCAAACCGCTATGCAAGGGCACCTTCAGCCGCTGGCGATCACCCGGAGCGGCGCTCTCTGCGTGCGTGGCGGTCGCCTGCATGGGGAGCCTGCCAGCGAGGGCCCTTGACTTCCTCAACAATCCATCCTCCTGGTCTGGCGCAACTCAATGCCCCAACCCATCAGGTTGTGTTGATGATATCGGGAGTGGAAGCTACGACATTGGGGGGAACGAATCGAGCGGTCAATACAGCATCACCTCCCCCACGGCGACGATCGATACCTTCATCAGTTTCAACTACTCGTTCGAACCTTCAGATCCATCACTTTCTTCCGCAGCATTCAGTCTCGACGGGACAACATACACCCTCCTGGCTGCATCACAAAGTTCAGCGAGCGGTCCACTTCTGCTGACCAGTGGCAACAGTTTTTCATTTCGACTGATCAACAGTGGCGAACAGCCAATTCTTGGACTCTCCAATTTCAGCGCCACTCCCGTACCCGCCCCACTGCCCCTGCTCGGCGGCGCTGCGACGTTTGGCTGGATCCGTCGGCGACGCTCCCAGCTCAAGGCGCGTCAGCTGGCGCGCTGACCATCCCGGCTGCACTCAGAGGTTCATACCCTCCCAGCTCTCACCCCAGCACGCCAGCTGGGAACTCCGTGGCGCCAGACCCAAAACAGCAACCAATCCTGCAGGCCGAAAGTGATCGGTGCGAACAGCAGTACCGCCAGCAGGGTGATTCCCACTGTGGTCCCAAACAGGGCAAAGATGCCCCTCACCAGCTGCAAGTGGCAGAGGCGAGCCGCCGTGATCAACCAGCAGCGACGCCGCCAACTCCCCCTCTGGTCAGGCCTTGCCTTTGAACATTGTCCCAGCCAGACGCAACAACCACACCACAGCTGCAGCCGACACCACGACCCGGAGACCATCTCTCCAAAGGTTGAGGCGCAACTGGCGCCGGCTCCTTTGGCGCTTGTCAACCAGCTGGCGCTCAATGGTTGCGAGCTGTTCAAGTTGTGGTGGAGCCAGCTGTTGCTTGCGTGCACTGGCCAGATCCTTCTGCACCACGCCCCACTCCGCCTTAAGGCGGGCCTCATGATTCATCGTCGTCAACACCGAGGCCAGAACCTGCAAAGGAATCAGCAGGAGATACACCCAGAACGCAACCCTTATGGCCAACCCCGCAGCCGGATGTTTTGATCGATTCTTCTGGTAGTGCTGACCCAGCCAGGTCGCCCAGGCGAGCAGCAAAAACCCAGCGATCAGCACCGGGCTGCTGTTCACCAGCTCCAGTCCTGCATTCACGTACCACTCGGGCGTCAGGAGGCGATAAGGAAACAGGGCAGCCAGCAGCCTGGCCGCCACCAACAGGAGCATCGTCCAGCCTGCTCGCGCCAGAAGGAAACGTGTCCGAGGTCGTCGGGCAAGTGCCAACCGGGAATGGCGATGACTAGCCCGCGCCGACATTAAATTGCTTTTTTTCTAGGATAAGTCTGTTCTGGATAGCACTCCGGCTTCTGGAGCCAGTGATTGCAGTGCTGCCATCAGGCCAGGGCATCAGGCCATGGCCGACGATTGCCCAAGCCCTCCCTGGCCGGACCCCTACGCTGAAATGTCCTGCGAGGCAAGGGCGAAACCCAGCCACCATGACCATCTCCCCCCTCAACGTCACGATCAACACCCAGCTGGGCGACGAGGGGCTCGGCCAGCAGCCCTGGTGGGTTGAGCAGTGGATGGAGCTGATCCACGGCTACCGCTTCAAGAAACGCCTGGAGCGCGCCTGGGAGTATGCCCGTTCCGGCAACGTCACCTCGATCCGCTTTGAAGGGCGCCGTGTGCATGCCCGCGTGCAGGGCAGCGGCGAGGAGCCCTACAAGGTGAAGCTCTGGCTCGACGTGCTCAACGACGAGGACTGGGGCTATGTGCTCGACGCCCTCACCCAGAAGGCCCGCTGGTCGGCCCAGCTGCTGGCGGGGGTGATGCCCCAGGACATCGAGCGGGCCTTCGCCGCCAGCGGCAAGCGCCTGTTCCCGTTCAAGTTGCAGGAGGTGCGCAGCGAGTGCAGCTGCCCCGACAAGGCCAACCCCTGCAAGCACGTGAGCGCGGTGTTCTACCTGATGGGCGACCGCTTCAGCGAAGACCCCTTCGTGCTCTTCCAGCTGCGCGGCCGCACCCGCGCCCAGCTGCTCAGCGACCTGGCCAAGCGGCGCCGCCGGGCCCTGGCCAAGCAGGCCCGTCAGGCCCGCGCCCGCGGGGAGGAGGACGCCGCCACCGCAGGCGCCCACCAGCCGGTGCATGGCGCCATCACCGACCCCAGCCGCTGGTGGCGTTACGACGCCGCCCTGGATCCCGACCTGGTGGTGATCACCCCCGCCCTCGAAGGCGACACCGCCCTCGATGCCGCCGGCCCCCTGCCCCTGGCCGAGGCGCCCTGGTTCCCGGAAGCCAACCAGCGCTTCCTCGCCCACGTGCGCGAGCACGGCCAGGCGCTGGCCAGCCAGGCCCTCGCCCGCGCCATGGAGGCCCCCATCCGCGACGGCGATGCCGCAGCCGCCTGAGCTTCAGCCCGAGCCCTGGCTCACACCGGCGGCCCAGGCCCTGGTGGGCCGGATCCGGACGAGCCACCACAGCGCCTACGGCCGGCCGCTGCTGACCGGCCTGCCCGCCGATGCCTCGCCCCTGCAGTGGGCCCAGGCCCTGTTCAGTGCCGCGGTGGTGGTGCTCGCCCACGACGATGCCGACCCGGCCGCCGATCCGGGGCCCCGCCTGATCTATGCCAACCGGGCAGCCCTCAGCCTCTGGCGCCGCCCCTGGAGCCGGCTTGTGGGCATGCCGTCGCGCCTCACCGCCGAGGCGGGCGAGCGGGCCGGCCGCGCCCGCGACCTCGCGGGCGTGCGCCGCCAGCGGGCCATCGCCGATTACGGCGGCATCCGCGTCGACAGCCAGGGCCGCCGCTTCCACATCGCCAGCGCCCGGGTCTGGACCCTCCCCAGCCCCGGCGGCCAGGCGGCCGCCTTCAACGCCTGGTGGTGGCTGTAGCGCACCCCCTCCCACTGCTCACCCCAGCCCTGCAAGCGGGGATACAGCCGGCGCCAGGCCGCCAGCAGAGCGCCATCACCGTGCTTGCCACCGGGCCGCACCAGGGTCACCTGCAGGCACTCCCAGCGCTCGCTCACCCGCAGCCCCCCCTGGATCGCAACGGCCCGCAGCAGCTGGCCCCCCACCCCCGGGGGCCGATCCAGCCGATCGCGCCAGCGCGCCACCGCCCCGATCAGCTCCAGCCGATCCACCGCCGCCACCGCGCCGGCCCCATCCACCCCCCGCCCCACCAGGCAGGTGCGCAGCGCCGGCTGGCCGCTGCGCAGCCCCAGCACCACCTGCTGCTTCGCCCCGAGCCGCAGCAGCCGCGGCTGCTCCAGCGGTTCGGGCTCCAGGCCATCCCAGTGGCGGCTGCGCCGCACCACCAGCTCCAGCTGCAACGGCACTCCCTCGGCTGGAAGCAGCGTGTAGCGCTGGCTGGGCCCCTGCGCCCGATCCCGCCCCTGCCAGCCGGGCTCGCCGCCCGCCGCCCGCACCCTGTAGGGCTGGAGCTGCAGCACACCGGCCCGCAGGCCGTCCGGCAGGCTGGCGGCCGCAGGCGTGCGCACCAGCAGCACAGTGCGCACCAGCCCCACCACCGCCAGCCCGGCCGCCAGGGCCAGGGCCCGGTCCCGCCAGCTCCCGTTCATCGGACGCCCCGCTCCAGCAGCCAGTCCTGCAGGGCGAAATAGCTCGGGGCGAAGGCCATCACCGCAAGGAGGGAAAACACCAGTCCGCCCTCACCGCTGTGGAAGAACACAAACCACCACTTCCACTGGGCTGAACTGGATGCATTCAGCAGGGCCAGCAGCGCGATCCGCAGCGTATTGGCCAGCAGCGCAAACAACGGCGCCACTGCCATCACCCCCAGCAGTGCCGGCACCCGCCAGCGCCCCCGCGTCAGCGGAAACACCAGCGCGAAGATCCCCCCCACCACCACCAGTTGGGTGAGCATCGCCGAGCCGCTGCACGTCCCCGCCACCTGCACCCCGCTGCTCGCCAACAGCACCGTGGCACCCTCCACCGCCACATCCACGCCGAAGGTGAAGAACAGCGCCTGCACCAGCCGGGCCGTGAGCTGGCTCAGCGCCGGCACCGGCATCAGTCCCGCCAACACGTCCTGGAACGGCAACAGGCCGAGTGCCAGCAGTGGCGTGAGCCGCAACCGCAACACCCGTGGCGGGCTGAGCAGCAGCAGCAGCCCGATGCCCTGCAGCAGGGGCAACAGCAGCATCACGCTCTGGGGCTGAATCAGCCGTTCCTGGCGCCACTGGGCCAGCAGCAGCAGCGCCATGCCGCCCAGAAAGCCCAGCGGCTTGGGTCGCGGCCGCAGCTGGGGCAGCTGGTCCTCCATGCAGCACAGCGCCCCGCCCCAGATCAGCATCACCATCAGCGCCATCTCTTGCGAGTGGCTCAGCCGCGCCCGGGCGATCGAACCCAGCGCCACAGATCCGGCCACCAGCAGCCAGCAGCGCCGGCGCCAGACATCGCCGCTCCAGCACCCAGGCATGGCCATCCCAACGGGATCAACCCCAACACCTCAGCCTAGGTCCGGCCCTGGCTGCCTCGCCCACCACAGCCGATGCCGATGCCGCCGTGTTCCAGCGAACACCGCCAGGCGCAATTCAGGCACCCCCTGATGTGACCCAACCCACATCAGCAATGGTCGTTAAATCCACCTTAATCCGCCACCCGGATCGGCTTGGGATGGTTTGAGGTGAATTGCCTTCTCTGGAATCGTGGCCCTGATCTTCCAGTCCATCGATCCCGCCGTTTCGGCCGTCAACGGCGTGATCAATGTGTCCGCACTCGGGGCGAATGCTGAAATATCGGCCTACGATCCAGCCTCCGGATACCTCTACACCGTTGGTGGTGGTTCCGGCGCCATTCTTGTGAGCGATCTGCGCAATCCGCAGGCCGCCCAGGTGGTCGCCAAAGCGAGTCCCGCCGACAGCAGCCAGACCCTCCAGAGCGCCGCGGTGTTCGGCAAGCTCCTGGCCATTGCTGTTCAGAACGCCGTCAAGACGGACCCCGGGTTCGTGCAGTTCTACGACCTCAGCAATCCGGCCCTGCCGGTGCACATCAGCACCGTGAGCGTGGGCGCCCTGCCCGACATGGTGAAGTTCAGCGCCGATGGCCGCAAGCTGCTCGTCACCAACGAAGGGGAACCCAATTCGCTCTACACCATCGATCCCGAAGGCTCGATCTCGGTGATCAACACCAGCGGCTACCTGGCCGCAACACCGCTGGCACCGGCCCAGGCCGACGTGCAGACCATCGGCTTCGGCGCCTGGGAGAACCGCCGCGCCGAGCTGATCAACCGCGGCATCCGCATCGGCCAGCGCCTGGGCGTCACCACCAGCGTGGCCCAGGACATCGAACCCGAAGCGATCGCCATCAGCGCCGACGGCAACACCGCCTGGATCTCCCTGCAGGAGAACAACGCCTTCGCCGTTCTCGATCTCAGCGGCGCCACGCCGGTGATCAAGGAGATCTTTTCGGCGGGCATCAAGGACTGGAGCCGCGGCGTGGCCAGCGCCGAGAACATCAGCTTCGAGCTGGAGTACGCCGCGGGTACCGCCAACCTGCCGGCCGACGTGCTGGCCGGTGGACTCTCGGGCCTCACCTTCGCCGGCAAGGAAACCGTCGCTGGCACCGAGCTCGACGTGTACTTCTCCATTACCGACCGGGGGCCCAATGGCGACCTGATCGCCGGCAAGCGCGAATTCCTCGATCCCGATTTCCAGCCCAGCATCACCAAGCTGGGCATGAACCGGGCCACCGGCGCCATCAGCGAACTGGGCCGCATCGGCCTCAAGCGGCCCGACGGCACCCCCCTCACCGGCCTGCCCCAGCTGGCGATCAAGGACGACGTGCCGATCGATGCCGACGGCAACCCGCTGGCCTACGACCCCTTCGGCATCGATTCGGAAACGGTGTCGGTGTTCAACGTGACCATCGGCGGCAGCAGCCGCAAGGTGTTCGCCGTGGGCGATGAATACCGCGGCCAGATCGGCCTGTTCGACTTCAACACCGGCACCCTGATCCAGCGCTACATCCCCGCCGGCCAGAAGGCCCAGCTCGTCGCCCAGCACGGCGCCGCGATCGGCGCCGAAACGATCGACAGCCTGCCGGCCGTCTATGGCAATCGCTGGAGCAACCGCGGCATCGAGGGCATGGCCTTCAACAGCAACGACGGGCTGCTCTACGCCTTCATGCAGAGCCCCCTGGATGTGGACGCCAACGGCGACGGTGTGACGGAAGGGCGCAGCCGCTCCGAACTCACCCGCATCCTGGCCATTGATCCGGCCACCGGCGCTCCGGTGAAGGAGCACCTCTACCTGCTCAGCGGCCGCACCGGTCAGGACAAGATCGGCGATGTGGCCTTCGATCCGACCCGCGGCGTGTTCCTGGTGATGGAGCGCGACAGCAGCCGCAGCCTCACCGGCTTCAAGCACGTGGTTGAGGTGGACCTGCGCGGCGCCACCGACACCCTGCCGCTCACCACGAGCGGTGGCTGGCAGGCCGCGATCGGCGTGGCCAGCCCCGAGCTGCTCGACAACCGCCGCACCCTCGTCGACCACGACAGCAACCCGGCCACCCCGCAACTCTTCTCCACCTCCAGCGCCGACGCCCTGGCCGCCGCCGGCATCCGCCTGGCCCACAAGATCGAGCTGTTCAACCTGCCCTCGATCGGCGGCACCACCGCCTACGACAAGCCCGAAGGCCTCACCATCCGCGAC
>JBIIXY010000007.1:0-47445 GCA_044347105.1 Prochlorococcaceae cyanobacterium | reverse complement strand
TGCACAGCGCATCGCCTGTCGTCGAGGAGGAGGCGCATTCCGTTACCGCGACCCTCACACCCACACCGGCTCGAAGCGCATGCTCAGGTCCAGCCAGGCACTGCGAGTGGCCGGTGCACTGGTGGAAATCAGATCGATGCCGGTGACGGCATAGGCCGACAACTGCTCCGGCCGCACCCCCGAGGCCTCGAGCACCAAGCCCGCTGCCCCGGCCAGCTGGCGCAGCCGCGGCACCAGCACGGCCAGCTCGTCCGGCTGGAATTCATCGAGCAGCAGCGCATCAGCCCCGGCCCGCACCGCCGCCTCGGCCTCGGCGGCGGTTTCGGCCTCCACGATCACCCGGGCGGGCCAGGGGGCGGCAGCCCGCACGGCGGCGATCGCAGGCCCCACCCCGCCGCTCCAGGCCAGGTGGTTCTCCTTGAGCATGGCGGCATCATCCAGACCGAGGCGGTGGTTCACGCCGCCGCCGCAGCGCACCGCGTACTTCTCCAGCACCCGCAGGCCCGGGGTGGTCTTGCGGGTGTCGGCCAGGCGCACGCCGCTGCCGGCCAGCTGGGCCACCAGGGCGGCGGTGGCGGTGGCCACGCCACTCAGCTGCATCGCCAGATTCAGGGCCGTGCGCTCGCCGGCCACCAGGGCAGTGGCCGCACCCTCCAGCTCCAGCAGCCGCTGACCAGCACGCACCGGCTCACCATCGGCCACCAGCAGCCGCACCTGCAGCTGGGGATCGAGCAGGCGGAACAGGGGCTCCACCAGCACGCCGCCGCAGAACACGCCGTCGGCCTTGCAGAGCCAGTGGGCCCGGCCGCTGCGGCCCACCAGTGCCGGGGCGGTGAGATCACCGCGGCCGAGGTCTTCCGCCAGCCACTGCTCCAGCTGGCGGAGCAGCGCCGGGGTGAGCGGCAGCGGCGCTGCGGGGACGCCGGCCATCAGAGCCAGTACCCGGGAGGAAGCTGACCTTCTTCGAGGGATGGCCAGGCCCCGAAGCCGCTGAGGGTGGCACCGATCAGCTCCAGCAGGCTGCGGGGCTGCTCCAGCTCCTGGCGCGCCGCCCACTCCGCCTCCTCCACCTCGCTCTCCGGCAGGGCCAGGGCATCGAGCAGCTGGCGGTAGGCCCCCTTCTCGGCCGGGTTGATCGCCGCCGCCTCCCCAGGCAGACGGTTCACGCTCATCATCTGCAAAGCCAGTTTCACCGCCAGCTGGCGCTGATCGCTGCCCTCCAGGGCGGCCACCAGGGTTGCCAGCTCGGCGGCCGAGGGGGCTTCGGTGGCCAGGCTGGAAGCCGTGGCCGCCGGCAGCAGGCGCTGCACAAGCTTGTCGAGCAGCTCCCGCTCCTCGGCGGCGAAGTCGCCATCCGCCCAGGCCACCCAGCAGACGATGCGCAACAGGGCCCGCTGGGAGGGGCTCAGCCCATCGAGCGGCTGGGGCGCGGGCGCGCTGGCGGGATCGGCAGGCATCAGCGGCAGACAACAGCAGGCCTCTCCCATTGTTCTCCCCGGTTGTTCTCCCCAGGGTTGCTCGCACCGCTCAGCGCTGGTGCTGCAGCAGGCCCAGGGTGAGGTCGTTGGGGTCGGTCTGCAGATAGAAGTAGCCGCCGCCCCCGGCCAGCACCACCACCCGGTAGTTGTAGGCGGTGCCGAGGGCGTCGCGCTGGGCCATCGTGCCCAGGCAATCGCTGCCCAGCTGCAGCCGGCCGCTGTACGCCGCCCGCTCCAGCCGGCCGGCGTAGCTCGACACGGCCCAGCCCTGCACGATGCCACCGCTCCACCACTCCCGCTGCACCACGGCATTGGCCTGCCAGCGGCCGCCCAGCCAGCTGCGGCCCTGCTGCTGGCTGGTCACCAGCCCGTCGAGCAGGGCGGGGCTGCAGGCATTGTCCGGCTGGGGCACGTAGCGCAGCGAGAGCACTTCATCGGGCGCCAGCACCAGCGAGGCGCGGGGCTGGCCCCGCTGGTCGAGCGCCACCGACTCCGCCATCACCGAGGCGGCGGGGCGGGCAGCACCGGCACGGGCCGCTCCCTTGGGCTCCAGCCGCCGTTCCAGCGTGGCCCAGCAGTGGGCATCGGCCTTCCACAGACCGCTGCTGCGGGCCTCCTCAAAGCGCTGGCCCTGGCGGCGGTAGAGCACCCCCTCCAGCCGGCCGTCGGCGTGCCAGCGCTCCTGCAGCAGCACCGCCACCGGCTCGCCGCGGTGCTCGCCACTGCCCAGCAGCACGTAGCGGCCCGGGCGGGGAGCCGCGCAGCTCTCCAGACCCGCCGGCGCCGGCGGCGAGGCGGCAAGCGCTGGCAGCGGCACGAGGGCTGTGAGCAGGGCAAGCCGGAGGGCGGGGGACAGCATGGGCGGCGGGGCCAGGCAAGCAACACCGGGTCTAGACCCTCCGGGGCGATCCGGCCAGGCAAGGGGCTACTTGCCGATGCAGAAGCGGGCGAACACCCGGTCCAGTACCGCCTCACTCACCTCCTCGCCGGTGATCTCGCCCAGGGAGCGCACGGCGGCGCGCAGATCGATCGTCCAGAAATCCCAGGGGAGCTGCTGATCGGCCGCCGCCAGGGCCCGCTCCAGGCTGGCCGCCGCCGCCGCCGCCAGATCACGCTGGCGCTGGTTGAGGGCCACCTGCAATCCCTCGATCGGCCCGGCGCCGCAACGCTGCAGCAGGGCAGCCACCAGGGCGTCGCGCCCCGCACCGCTCAGGGCGCAGACACTCAGATCCGCCGGCGGCGGCAGGGCCGCGGCACCGGCCTCCAGCCCTGCGGTGATGCCGGCTGCATCGGCCTTGTTGCCCACCACCAGCAGCGGCGTGCCCGGGGACACCAGCGCCCGCAGCTCCGCATCCGCCGCCGTCCAGCCGGTGCTGAGATCGAACAGCAGCAGCACCGCATCGGCGGCCGCCAGGGCCTCGCGGCTGCGCTCGATGCCCAGCTGCTCCACCGGGTCGCTGGTGGGGCGGATGCCGGCGGTGTCGAGCAGGGTGATCGGCACCCCATCCAGCACCAGCTCGCTCTCCAGCAGGTCACGGGTGGTGCCGGGCAGGTCGGTCACAATCGCCCGCTCACGGCGGCTCAGCAGGTTGAGCAGGCTGCTCTTGCCCACGTTCGGCCGGCCCACGATGGCCACCCGCAGGCCGTCGCGCAGCAGCTGCCCATGGCGGGCATCGGCCACCAGCCGCTCCAGCTCCGCATGCACCGCCGCAAGCTCGGCCGCCACGGCCGCGCCATCCAGGGGAGGCAGGTCCTCCTCGAAATCCACCCGCGCCTCCAGCTCGGCCAGTTGATCGAGCAGCCGGCGGCGCAGGCCGCCGAGGCAGCGCTGCAGACCGCCATCCATCCCGGCCATCGCCAGCGCAGCGGCGCGGCGGCTGCGGGCCGTCACCAGCTCGGCAACCGCCTCGGCGCGGGTGAGATCGAGCCGGCCGTTGAGGAAAGCACGCTGACTGAACTCACCGGGCAGCGCGCGGCGCGCCCCGGCAGCCACCACCAGCTCCAGCACCCGCTGCACCGCCACCAGGCCGCCGTGGCAGTGGAACTCCACCACATCCTCCCGGGTGAAACTGCGCGGCGCCCGCATCAGCAGCAGCAACGCCTCGTCCACCCGCTCACCGCTGGCGGGATCGCGCACATGCCCGTACAGCACCCGGTGGCTCTCCCACCCCTGGTTTCCGGGCGCCTCAAACAGGTCGCGGCCGATCACCTCCGCCTGCGGCCCCGAGATCCGTACGATCGCCACACTTCCCTGGCCCGGTGCCACAGCCGTGGCCACGGCGGCGATGGTGTCTTCTGCCGCGGTCCCTGTCATGCCTCCATTTCAGCCCCCAGCCGGCCGCTCGGGGGCCTTCAGCGCCCTGATCAACCGTGGCCGGGCTCTGCTCAGCTGGCTCTGGGCCCAGGAGGGCAGCCACGGCCAGCGGGCCCGCGGGCTGGCAGCGGGCATCTTCTGCGGCTGTTTTCCCTTCTTCGGACTGCAGACGCTGCTCGGCATCGCCCTTGCGTCGCTGCTGCGCGGCAACCACCTGCTGGCGGCGGCGGGCACCTGGATCAGCAACCCCTTCACCTACGTGCCGCTCTACTGGTTCAACTACCAGCTGGGATGTTGGCTGCTGGGGCCGGGAACCGCCTGGCCCGGCCTGACTGCATTGCAGGCCGAAGGTCTGGGACAGCTGGGCTGGAGCGTGGCCAGCCGCCTGCTGCTGGGATCCACCCTGGTGGGGCTGGTCTGCGCGGTGGCCGGCGGCTGGCTCTACTGGGTGTGGCTGGAGCGCGCCAAAGCTGGCACGGCCGACCCGACCAGCTGATCACCCCCCCGCCAGGCCGGGGCAGATCATCAGATCGATGCGACCGCCGGCGGGATCGCTCCACTCGCGGAATTCGGCCGCCAGGGCTCTCTGCTCGGGCCCGAGCGCCTCGCGCTGCAGGTCCTGCAGGCGTTCGTCCACCAGGGCCAGGGTCTGATCGATCAGCTGGGCCGCCTGTTCGGAGGTCATCGGAGTGATCGCGATGGGATGGGCCCCCTCGTAGTCGCAGCAGGCCCGCATCACTGTCGCGATCGTCACTCTGCGGCAGTGGTGTGGGCGGATCCGCACCAGCCGGAGCACAGACGCACCTGGGCAGGATGGAACCGCCCAGGTGCGTCGCGCTCGTGTACTGATGGCTACAGATAGATTGCACCGATACTGATCAGCGAAGTGCCCGTGTTACCAACATTGAGCACATTCGCAAAGCCATTCTGGGTGAAGTCTGACGTCTGCCCGCCCGCTCCTGCCAGCCGGCCAAACAACTTCAACCCTGCGAATCGGGAAAGAGCTCTGCCCCCTGAGAGGCATGCGGACTGACGATCATCAATCGAGACCAATGAATTCATTGCAGACACCAGCTTGAGGCTGGCAAATTGGACAATTCAATCTAACCAAGAAAACCATTCACACCA
Source organism: Prochlorococcaceae cyanobacterium (assembly GCA_044347105.1). Lineage (GTDB taxonomy): Bacteria > Cyanobacteriota > Cyanobacteriia > PCC-6307 > Cyanobiaceae > NIES-981. The sequence continues at coordinate 42,525 of JBIIXY010000007.1, read as the reverse complement.
AAGCGGAAAGCTGCCACATCTGCCGCAAATGCGGATCCAAACGCCGCAAACGGACGAGAAGATCGCGGCACCCTGCTCAAAACAACCATTCGGCCATAAACAAACCGCCCACTGACGCGGGCGGCCATCAAGATTGATTCCCTGTCAGAGGATGGTGGCATTCAGAATGCAGCCACTCTTAACAGGCAAGCCTAACTGAATCAGGCCCGAGATCAGAAGACTAGAACTCCACCAACAGCCAGAAGGGCGTTGCCGGTGCTGCCGGTGTTTTGGACCAGGAAGGCGCCGTTAGAGCCACGCTTAGCAACCTGTTTAATGTTAGTCACGTTCCTGAGGGTGCCGCCGTTGATCGCTGCGGCCTTGTCATCGGTGATCAGAGTAAGAGTTTTCATGGGTTTGTGTTGGGGAGAGAGTGTGAACGTGGGACCGGTCCCAACTTGGTTTAATCCCCCCTGCTGATCGAGATGTCCCATTCAGCAGATCTGCTGGCGGTGGGGTTCGATGACGCGGGGGATGACGATGGATCAACATCAGCAACGTCCGACCACGCGCTCAGCGATGGCGTTCATCCCACGGCTGGAGCCCCGGAGCCGCGGTTGAGCGTGCCTTCAGCCGATGCCGCTGCGGGCGATGTCCAGCACGTCGGCCATCGAGCGGATCTGGTTGATCGTGCCGATCAGCTGATGGGCACTCTCCAGCTCCACGCGCAGGTCGATGCGGGCGGGCTTGCCGGGGTTGGTGCGCACGCGGGCATCGCTCACGTTGATGCGGTGGTCGGAGAGGCGGGTGAGGATGTCCTTGAGCACACCCACCCGGTCGAGCACCTCGATGCGCAACTGCACCGGATAGCGCCGCAGACGGGCCCCCTCCGGATTCCAGCGCACCGGCAGGCGCCGCTCCACCGGCGTCTGGGCCAGGTTGGCGCAGTCCTGGCGGTGGATGGTGATGCCATGGTTGCCCAGGGCCACCGCCCCCAGGATCGGCTCACCGGGCAGGGGGCTGCAGCAGCCGGCCAGGCGGTAGTCGAGGCCCTCCAGTCCGAGGATCGGGCTGTCGCTGCCGTGCTGGCTGACGGCGCCGGTCTGGGCGGCCACGGTGCGGGCCAGCTGCTCGTTGCTCAGTTCCGGCGTCGCCGCCGCACTGGCCAGGCGCAGCTCTTCCCGCAGCCGGTTGAGCACCTGATGCAGCGTCACCCCGCCGAAGCCCAGGGAAGCGAGCAGGTCGTCAGTGCCTGCCAGGTTGCAGCGGCGGGCCACCTTGGCCATCGCCTCGCCGTTGAGCAGGGCGTCGAAGCCATCACGGCCCAGCTCACGCTCCAGCAGACCGGTGCCGCGCTGGATGTTCTCCTCGCGGTGGCTCTTCTTGTACCACTGGCGGATGCGGTTGCGGGCCGTGGGAGTGGCCACGAAATTGAGCCAGTCGAGGCTTGGGTGGGCGTTCTTGCCGGTGATCACCTGCACGAAGTCACCGTTCTGAAGCGGTGTGGCCAGGGGAGAAAGGCGGTCGTTGATGCGCACCCCCTGGCAGTGATTGCCCACCTCGGAATGAATGCGATAAGCAAAGTCCACCCCCGTGGAGCCCTTGCGCAGGCCCACCACATCGCCCTTGGGCGTGAACACGAACACCTCCTCATCGAAGAGGTCCTCCTTGATCGAGCGCAGGAAATCGCCGCTGTCATCGCCCACCCCATCGCGCTGCCAGTCCACCAGCTGACGCAACCAGTTGAAGCGCTCCGCCTCAGCATCGGCCGCCGCCGGCGAGCCGCCCTCCTTGTACTTCCAGTGGGCGGCGATGCCGTACTCCGCCACCTGGTGCATGTCGGCCGTGCGGATCTGCACCTCGATCGGCCGGTGCCGGCCGATCACCGCCGTATGCAGCGACTGGTAGCCGTTGGGCTTGGGCAGGCCGATGTAGTCCTTGAACCGACCCGGAATCGGCCGGAAGGTGTCATGCACCACCGCCAGGGCCCGGTAGCAGCTCTCCAGGTTGGGGCAGATGATCCGCAGGGCGGCCACGTCGTAGATCTCGTGGAACGCCTTCTGCTGGCGCTCCATCTTGCTCCAGATGCCATAAAGATGCTTGGGCCGGCCGCTCACATCGCAGGCATCGAGCCCCACCGCCGCCAGCCGGTCGCGCAGCAGCTGCACCGTGATGGCCAGCCGCTCCTCGCGCTCGCTGCGCTTGGTGGCCACCTGCTGCTGCACGTCGCGGTAGGCCTCGGGCTCGAGGATCTTGAAGGCCAGGTCTTCCAGCTCCCACTTGAAGCGGCCGATGCCCAGCCGGTTGGCCAGCGGGGCGTAGATCTCACGGGTTTCGCGGGCGATGCGCAGCTGCTTCTCCGGTTTGAGCGCCCCCAGGGTGCGCATGTTGTGCAGGCGGTCGGCCAGCTTCACCAGCACCACGCGGATGTCGCTGGCCATGGCCAGGAACATGCGGCGCAGGTTTTCGGCCTGGGCTTCGGTCTTGTTGGTGAAGTGGATGCCGCCGAGCTTGGTCACGCCCTCCACCAGGGCCCGCACCTCGGCGCCGAAGTGACCCTCGATCTCCTCCGGGGTCACCTCGGTGTCCTCCACCACGTCGTGGAGGAAGCCGGCGGCGATCACGCCGGCGCTGGCGCCGATGTCGCGCAGCAGGTCGGCGACGGCGATCGGATGAATGATGTAGGGCTCGCCGCTGGCGCGGAACTGGCCCCGATGCAGCTGAAAGGCGAAATCAAACGCCGAGGCCAGCAGGGCCTCGGCGTCGGTGGGGCAACTCTCTCCCGCCCCGGGGGGAACATGTTCGATGCAGCGCTGTAACCACTCCGGCAGGGGCACGCCGTAGTCGGCCGGCGTGTGGATGGGGGGTCGGGCGGGCGAATCGCCAGGCAGCAGCTCCGCAGCCCCTGTCACGCCCCGGCGCGGGGAGGTCCCAGCAGCCCTGAGGGTGTGCGGAGACGGATCCAGATCGGTGACCGCCCGGAGCATGCGACCCTGCGCAGTGATCTCATCGTATGCAGCCGCTGCCACCATCGGCAGCAGATCCGCGTCCGCGCACCCAAGCCAGGGGCCATGACCCAGCCAGTTCTCCGCCTTGCCGGCCTCAGCGTGCGCTACCCCCAGGCGGAGCGCTTCACCCTGCAGCAGCTCGATCTGGAGCTGAACGCCGGCGAGACCCTGGCCCTGGTGGGGCCCTCCGGCTGCGGCAAGAGCACGGTGGCCCGGGCCGTGCTGCAGCTCCTCCCTGAAGGCAGCAGCTGCACGGGCAGCGTGCAGCTCAACGGCCGCGATCCCCGCCAGCTGCCGCGCAGGGAGCTGCGCCGCCTGCGGGGCGAGGCGGTGGGCCTGGTGTTCCAGGACCCGATGACCCGCCTCAATCCCCTGCTCACGATCGGTGCCCACCTGGCCGACACCCTCGCCGCCCACCGGCCGGCCTGGCACCGCCGCCAAGTGCGCCAGCGGGCGGTGGAGCTGCTGGAGCGGGTGGGCATCAGCCCTGAGCGCTACGGCAGCTATCCCCATGAATTCAGCGGCGGCATGCGCCAGCGCCTGGCGATCGCCCTGGCCATGGCCCTGCGGCCGCCCCTGGTGATCGCCGACGAGCCCACCACCAGCCTGGACGTGGCGGTGGCGGGCCAGGTGATGGCGGAACTCACCCAGCTCTGCCGCGAGGCGGGCAGCGCCCTGTTGCTGATCAGCCACGACCTGGCCATGGCCGGCCGCTGGTGCGACCAGATCGGCGTGCTCGACGAAGGGCGGCTGATCGAGCGCGCCCCCTCGTTTCAACTGCTCACCGCACCCCGCTCGGCCCTGGCCCAGCGGCTGGTGGCCCGGGCCCGGGAGCGAGAGGGCCGCGACAGCCAGGCCCCCGAGGCCGCGCCGCTGTTGCTGGAGATCGAGGGGCTGCGCTGCTGGCACCCCCTGCCGGGGCTGCCCTGGCAGCGCCAGTGGCTGAAAGCGGTGGACGGCGTGAGCCTGCGGCTGCAGCAGGGCGAGACGATCGGCCTGGTGGGGGCCTCCGGCTGCGGCAAGAGCACCCTCTGCCGGGCGCTGATGGGCCTGGCACCGGTGCGGGGCGGCGCCGTACGGCTGGAGGGCGTGGACCTGCAACAGCTGAAAGGGGGCTCGCTGCGGCGGGCGCGGCGGGCGATTCAGATGGTGTTTCAGGACCCGCTGGCCTGTCTCAACCCGCAGATGCGGGTGGGGGAGGCGATCGCCGATCCCCTACTGATCCACGGCCTGGCCGGCCGCGCCGCCGCCCGCCAGCGGGCCCGGGAGCTGCTGGAGGCCGTGGGGCTCACCCCGGCGGAGGCCTTCGAAAACCGCCTGCCCCGCCAGCTCTCGGGCGGCCAGCAGCAGCGGGTGGCGATCGCCCGCGCCCTGATCCTGGAGCCGAAGGTGCTGCTCTGCGATGAGAGCGTGAGCATGCTCGATGCCGAGGTGCAGGCGGATGTGCTCGACCTGCTGCGCGGGCTCCAGACCCGCCTGGGGCTGGGGATGCTGTTCGTGACCCACGACCTCTCGGTGGCCAGCGGCTTCTGCCACCGGGTGATCGTGCTCGACGGCGGCCGCATCGTGGAGGAGGGCCCCGGTTCCCGCCTGCTGGCGGAGCCCAAGGCGGCGATCACCCGCACATTGGTGGAGGCCTGCCCCCGGCTGCCGAGCTAGGCGGCCAGGCTCCACCAGCGAGGCTTCATGAAGTAGTCCTCGTCTTCGTACTCCACCAGGGCACCGTCAGCGAAGGCCACGAGATCGGCCGGCGACACGGCGAAACCCAGATCGCGCGCCATGGCCGCCACCGCATCGGCATCCGCCGCCCGGGTGGTGGCCAGCTGCTCCTGCAGGGCGGCGTCCTGCTGCACGCGCTGGATGAAGGCCTGGAGATCGCTCTGCGCCATGGAACAGGACAACCCCGTCAAAACCGCTGCAGTCTGGGGGGCCGGGTGCTGGCGGCGGAGCAGGGCAAGAAGTTTGTCAAACACCGCCGGCAGTGGCGCCTCGCACACGATCCGCTCACCCGACACGGGGTGGTTGAGGCCCAGCCGCATCGCGTGCAGAGCCTGGCCGGGCAGGGCCACCGGCAGGCGCCGGGCCCGGGAATACACCGGATCACCCACGATCGGGTGGTTGATGTGGGCGCAGTGCACCCGGATCTGATGGGTACGGCCGGTGTCGAGCTTGAAGCGCAGCAGGGCGTAGTCGCCCAGCCGCTCGATCACGCGCCAGTGGGTGCAGGCATGGCGGCCGCTGCCGTCGCTCACCACCGCGTATTTCTTGCGATCGGCGGGATGACGGCCGATAGCGCCCACGATCGTGCCGGAATCGGCGGCCGGCTGGCCATGCACCACCGCCAGGTATTCGCGTGAGGCGATCCGCTTCTGGATCTGCACCTGCAGCTTCACCAGAGCCTGCTGGCTTTTGGCCACCACGATGCAGCCGGTGGTGTCCTTGTCGAGCCGGTGCACGATCCCCGGCCGCAGTTCGCCGCCGATGCCGGGCAGGTCGGGGCAGTGGTGCAGGAGGCCGTTCACCAGGGTGCCGTCCTTGTTGCCGGGCGCTGGATGCACGGTGAGGCCAGCGGGCTTGTTGAGCACGATCAGGTGCTCGTCCTCAAACAGCACATCGAGGGGGATGGCCTCAGGCCTGAGGTACGCCAGTGGTTCCGGCGGCGGCATCCACAGCTCCACCGTGTCGCCCTGGCGCAGGGGCGTCTTGGCCCGGCCGGTGACGCCGTTCACCCGCACATAGCCGGCATCGATGAATTTCTGGATGCGCGAGCGGCTCTGCTCCGGCCGCTGGGCCACCAGCCAGCGATCCAGCCGCATCGGCAGGGGTTTGGGGTAGGTGAGCGTCAGCAGATCCCCGTCGCCTTCGCCGAAGCCGCTCACGGCAGCTCCAGGGCGATCGCCCCCAGCCGGCTGCAGCGGAAGTCGTCGAGCAGCTTGGTGGCCATGCGCAGGCTGTCGCCGCCGGTGTGGCGCTCGGCCGCGGCCGCCAGCCAGCCCTCCACATCCGGCCCGCCACTGGCCAGCTCGCCCAGGGGAATGCGATAGCGCGCCTCCAGCAGGTCCGCCGCCACCCCGGCCGCCGGCACCGCCTCCAGCAGGCGCAGCAGCTGGGCGAAGGCCAGGGCGGCCCCTTCGCTGTCGTAGGCGGCCTGGCCGATGTCGTCGCAGAGGGCCAGGCGCAGGGCGGCCTGCTGGTCGTCGAGCCGGGGCGGCAGCACGCCGGGGGCATCGAGCAGGTCGAGCTCCTGGCCCAGCCGCACCCAGCGCAGGCTGCGGGTGACGCCGGCGCGGCGGGCGCTTTCCACCACCTTCTGGCGCACCAGCCGGTTGATCAACGCCGACTTGCCCACATTGGGAAAACCCAGCATCAGCGCCCGCACCGGCCGGGGCCGCATGCCGCGGCTCTGGCGCCGCTCATTGAGTGCCGCACCGGCCCGGATCGCCGCCTGCTGCAGCTGCTTCACGCCGGTGCCGGCCTTGGCGTCGCACCACCACACCTGTTGGCCCTGGCTGCGGAACCAGTCGCTCCAGAGCTGCTGGGCGGCGGGCGGCACCATGTCGCGCCGGTTGAGCACCAGCAGGTGCTGCTTGGTGCCGATCCAGCGCCGCAGGCGCGGGTGGCCGGTGCTCAGGGGGATGCGGGCATCGCGCACCTCGATCACCAGATCCACCTTGGCCAGGGCCTCGTGCAGGGCCTTCTCGGCCTTGGCGATGTGCCCCGGATACCACTGGATCGCCGGGGCGTTCACGCTCAGCTGAGCGCTGGGGGCACGCATCAGGGCACCACCAGCACCGGGCAGGGCGCCAGCTGGATCACCCGGGCGGCGGTGCTCTGCTGATCGCTCTCGATGGTGATGCCGCGGGTGCCCATCACGATCAGGTCGGCGTTGATCTCATCGGCCACATCGCCGATCACGAAGGCCGCCTTGCCCTCCCGTTCGAGCACCTCGCAGGTCACCCCCGCCTGCTCGAAGCTGCCCCGGGCCTGCTGCAGCAGCTCGGCCACAGCCGATTCCTCGTCGCCGGCCTCCACCACCGAGAGCAGCACCAGGCGGCTGCCGTGCTGCTGCACCAGTCTGAGGGCCACGGCGGCGGTCTCCATCGCCTGGCGGCTGCGGTCGATCGGGAAGAGAACGGTCTGAAACATGGTTGGAGTGGCCATTGGCAGTGCCCGGGGCCATCCGGGTGGTCCCAGTCTGACGGGGCAAGGGGAGAAGGGAACCCAGGCCTTGCCGGGCTAAGCTCCCGCGCGTTTATCCACCCTCCCGGAGCCGTTCCATGGCGAAGCGATCCCTGGCCAGCCTCAGCGCCGATGAGCTGCGCGGCAAGCGCGTGCTGGTGCGGGTCGACTTCAACGTACCGCTCAACGACGCCGGCGCCATCACCGACGACACCCGCATCCGCGCCGCTCTGCCCACGATCAACGACCTCACCGGCAAGGGCGCCAAGGTGATCCTGGCCGCCCACTTCGGCCGTCCCAAGGGCCAGGTGAACGAGGCCATGCGCCTCACCCCCGTGGCCGCCCGACTGAGCGAGCTGCTCGGCAAGCCCGTGGTGAAGACCGACAGCTGCATCGGCGCCGACGCCGAGGCCAAGGTGGCCGCCATGGCTGAGGGCGACGTGGTGCTTCTGGAGAACGTGCGCTTCTTCGCCGAGGAAGAGAAGAACGAGCCCGGCTTCGCCGCTGAGCTGGCCAAGCTGGCCGACGTATACGTGAACGACGCCTTCGGAGCCGCCCACCGTGCCCACGCCTCCACCGAGGGCGTGACCAAGGCACTCAGCCCCAGCGTGGCCGGCTACCTGATGGAGAAGGAACTGCAGTATCTGCAGGGCGCCATCGACGAGCCCAAGCGCCCCCTGGCCGCGATCGTGGGCGGCTCCAAGGTGAGCTCCAAGATCGGCGTGCTCGAGGCCCTGCTCGACAAGTGCGACAAGATCCTGGTGGGCGGCGGCATGATCTTCACCTTCTACAAGGCCCGCGGCCTGGCGGTGGGCAAGAGCCTGGTGGAGGAGGACAAGCTGGAGCTGGCCAAGGAGCTCGAAGCCAAGGCGGCCGCCAAGGGCGTGCAGTTCCTGCTGCCCACCGATGTGGTGCTGGCCGACAACTTCGCCCCCGACGCCAACAGCCAGATCGCCAAGGTGGAGGCCATCCCCGACGGCTGGATGGGCCTGGACATCGGCCCTGATTCGGTGAAGGTGTTCCAGGACGCCCTGGCCGACTGCCAGACCGTGATCTGGAACGGCCCGATGGGCGTGTTCGAGTTCGACGCCTTCGCCGCCGGCACCAACGCCATCGCCACCACCCTGGCCGACCTGAGCGGCAAGGGCTGCTGCACGATCATCGGCGGCGGCGACTCCGTGGCCGCTGTAGAGAAGGCCGGCCTGGCCGACCGGATGTCGCACATCTCCACCGGCGGTGGCGCCAGCCTGGAGCTGCTGGAAGGCAAGGTGCTGCCCGGCGTGGCCGCCCTCGACGAAGCCTGAATCAGGCCTGGGAGCTGAATGAGACAACTCCCCGGCAGAGTGCCGGGGACCTCACGGGGGCCTCAGGCCCCTTTGTTGTTGGACTTGGTTTTGCCCGGCTTCTGACCGCCGTCCTTGTCGCCCCCGCGCTCAGCTCCCCAACCCGGCAGGTTGAAGCGGCGTTGCAGCTCGGCGAGCTGGTTCATCTGGTTGCGGCGCGCCTGCTTGATCTTGCGCAGGTACTGCTTCTGGCAACCCTCCACGGCGGCAACGTCGCGGGCCTTGAGAACGCAGCCCTCCGACTCCTTCAAGGCCTCCAGGCGCTGGCTGGACTGGCGCTCCTCCAGCTCACGCCGACCGGCGAAGTACTGCTGGCGCTGCTGGCTGCTGAGCTTGGCCATCGCCTCAGCCTGCTGGCGTTGCGCCGCCTGGCGTTCCTCGGCCAGGGCCTGGCCGCCATGGAGCGGGCTGGCCAGCAGCAGCAGGGCGGCGGCCAGCAGCAGCGGCTGGCGGCGGGTTTGGGTGGTCATGACACCTCAGGGTTGACCTGGCCAGCCTGGCCCACTCGCTTGACTGGGATGTGACGGATAACCGAGCAAGTTGTGACCAGATCTGACCGGCCGGCCCTGGGCTGGATCGGCCTGGGGGCCCTGGGGGCACCGATGGCCACCAACCTGCTGGCGGCAGGATTTCCTCTGCGGGTGTACAACCGCTCCGCCGGGCCCGAGCAGCCGCTGCTGGAAGGCGGGGCCCGGCTGGCGGCCAGCCCCGCGGCCGCGGCCCGGGGAGCCGCACTGCTCTGTGTGTGCGTGAGCGACGACCAGGCCGCCGTGGCCGTGATTGAGCAGGCCGGGTCCGCTCTGGCGCCGGGCAGCCTGGTGGTGGATTTCTCCACGATCGCGCCGGGCACCAGCAGGGCCCTGGCCGGGCGGCTGGCCCAACGGCAGGTGAGCTATCTGGATGCCCCGGTGACCGGCGGCACCGAGGGGGCCCGCGCCGGCAGCCTGTCGGTGCTGGTGGGTGGGGCGGCGGCCGATCTGGAGCGGGCCCGACCGGTGCTGGAGGTGGTGGGCGACCGCATCAGCCACCTCGGACCGGTGGGAGCCGGCCAGCAGGCCAAGGCCGTGAACCAGGTGCTGGTGGCCGGCAGCTATGCCGCCGTGGCTGAGGCCCTGGCCCTGGGACAGCGGCTGGGGCTGCCGATGGGGCAGGTGTGTGAGGCCCTGCGCTCTGGAGCAGCCGGCTCCTGGGCGCTGGACAACCGCGCCGCCAATATGCTCAACGGCCACTTCCCGCTTGGGTTCCGGCTCACCCTGCACCGCAAGGATCTGGCCATCGCCCTGGAGGCCGCGGCCGAGGCCGGCCTGGAGCTGCCGATCAGCCGGCTGGTGGCTGCGCTGGAGGACGACCTGCTGGAAGCGGGCCACGGGGACGACGACGTGTCGGCCCTGGCCCGCTGGTTCAGCCGTGGAGGCTGAGGGTGGATCCGGACGGTGATGACGGCCGCTGGCTCAGCAGCCCGAGGCCACCCCGCCCAGGATGCCGCCCACCGCCGCGCCCATCGGCAGCGCCCAGATGCGGTTGCGGGAGCGGGAGTTGTGGGCCATCACCGCCCCCACCGTGCCGCCCAGGGCAGCCCCCACCAGCGGCACCATGGGCTGGCAGGTGCGGGGCTGCTGGACCAAGCCGTTGCCACCGGCCAGGATGGGAGCGGGCCGCGCGGGGTACACCGGCGCGGGGTAGTCGGTGACCGGGTAGCCGTTGTGGCTCACCAGCGGCGGCCGGAAACCGGGATGGGTGGCGTAACGGGGGGCATAACCGTGTTGGACCACGGGCAGGGGGCGATAGAGGGTTTGGGGTTGGCCCACGACCACGTGGCGACGCACCAGATAGGAGCTGGGCTGCTGGGCGTAGGCATGGGCGTGGGGAAAGGCCTGGGCCGGGGTCTGCAGGGCCAGGGCCGCGAGGGCCAGGGTGAGGCTGGAGATGCGCAGGGTCATGGTGAGGACGGGTGTGGGGTGAGAAACGGTGGCGAGCAGCGTCTGCGCTGCCGCCCCTGAACTCTGTGGCGGGCGCAACGGCGAAGTGCTACACAGCCGCAGCGAACCTGTGACCAAATCCGACCGTCACCCCAGACTCCTTGGGCCCCAGGGGATCATCCAGGATGATCCAGGGAAGGGGAAGGGTCGATTGAGCGGCCGCGGATGGCAACGCCGAAGCGCCAGGGCCCGCTGGCGCTCCCCTCCAGCCGTTCCAGCTGGCCGCCGTGGCCCTGGGCCACCCGCGCCGCGATGGCCAGCCCCAGGCCGCAGTGGCCGCTGCCGCCCCGGGCCGCATCCAGCCGCTGAAACGGCATCAGGGCCTGCTGCCAGCGCTCGGCATCGATGCCCTCCCCGCCATCCCAGAGCACGATGCGGAAGCCCTGGCCCTGCGGTTCGGCCGCCTGCAGCTGCAGTCGCAGGGGGGGCGCGCCATAACTGCGGGCGTTCTCGATCAGATTGGCCACCGCCCGGGCCAGGGCCACGGGCCGCACCAGCCGCTCCAGCGGCTCAAGCTGCAGCTCCAGATCCTCCACCGCGATCGCCGCCGTCTGCTCGGCCAGCAGCTGATCAAGCGGCACGCGCACGGCCGGCTCGCTGTCGACGCCGCCGGCGAACTGCAGAAACTGGCCGGTGATCCGCTCCATCGCGGTGATGTCGGCCTCGGCCTGCTGCAGATCAGCGGCGGGCAGGCCGGCCAGGCTGAGCCGCAGGCGCAGGCGGGTGAGCGGGCTCTTGAGATCGTGGGCGATGCCGGCCAGCATCACCGCCCGCTCCCGCTCGCCGGCCTGCAGACGCTCCACCATGGCGTTGAAGCGGCCGATCAGCTGACGCACCACGGCGGTGCCCCGCTGCCGCTGGGGCTCGGGCCAGCGGTCCCGACCCACCCGGGCCAGGGCCTGCTGCTGCTGGCGCAGCGGCCGCTGCACCTCCCACCAGAAGAACAGCAGCAGCGCCGAACTGGTGCCCAACCCCAGCCCTACCAGCAGCAGCCAGGGGTCCGGCGGCCAGGGGCGCACAGGGGGAAGCGGCACCAGCAACCACACCGGATCGAGTGGCGCCAGCACTTCCACCCACACCCCCCGGGGCTCGGCGGCCGCAGGCAGAACCACAGGACAGGGACTGATCGCCGGGCAGAGCTGCTGACGCAGCACCTGGGCCTGAGCCTGCAGCTGCCGCTCGGCCGCGATGGGCGGCTTCGCCCCCACGCGCAGCGGCAGGCCGCTCAGCCGGGCGAGCTTGCCGGGCGGCAGGCGGTCGAGAGCCAGCTCCGCCAGCCGCAGCTGGAACAGCACCTCCGGGCCCTGCTGGGCGATGCGATCGCGCTGGAGACGTTCCGCCAGCAGCAGTTGCAGCTGGGCCGTGCACAGCAGGGCCACGCCCAGCCCCGCCAGGCCGTATCTAACGGCTGCGAGGCTGGCCATCGGGCACGAACACATAGCCGTAACCCCACACCGTCTGCAGATAGCGGGGGCGGCCGGGATCGGCTTCCACCAGCTTGCGCAGCCGCGACACCTGCACATCCATGCTGCGGCTGTCGGTGACCGACTCGGGCCCACGGGCCAGCTCCACCAGGCGCTCACGCGAGAGGGGCCTGTGGGGATGCTGCACAAAAGCGCTGAGCAGGGCGTATTCCCCCGAGGTGAGCACGGTGATCTGCTCGCCGCGCTCGAGGGTGCGGGCGGCCAGGTCGAGCACCTGCTCGCCGATGCTGATGCGCTCCCCCTCGGCCAGGGGCGTGCCGGCCGGCAGAGCCACCCGGCGCCGCAGAACGGCCTCGATGCGGGCGCTGAGTTCGCGGGGCAGAAAGGGCTTGGCCAGGTAATCGTCGGCGCCCTGCTCCAGGCCGATGATCCGGTCCACGGCATCACCGCGGGCGGTGAGCATCACCACCGGCAGGTCGTCACCGCCATCGCGCAGACGGCGCAGGATCGTGAGCCCGTCATCGCCGGGCATCATCAGGTCGAGCACCACCAGGTCGGGACGTTGACTGGCCAGCCTGGCCAGCAGCTGCTCGCCATTGGCCAGGCAGCGCACGTCGTAGCCCTGGTCGGTGAGGTATGTGCCCACCATCCTGCGCAGTTCGGGATCGTCATCGATCACCCAGATGCGCTGGCCAGCAGCCATCGGTTCCGCCGGAAACATCTGGTCACAGCTTGCCTGGGGATGGGCAACAACGCCGCCTGGGGGGCTGCATAGCCTGACGCCATGACCCATCAATCCCCCCTTCCTGCGGTGGCCCTCGCCGGCCTGCTGATGGTGGCGAACGCACTGCCACCAGCGGGCCTCGCCCAGGCCCAGCCCAGCGAAGAGCGGCTCTACCAGCAGCGCCTGCGCCAGTTGTTCGACCAGCTCGACCGCAATGGTGACGGCCGGCTCAACCGCCGGGAAGCCAGCCGCAACGCCTACCTGGAGCGCCATTTCGAGCGCCTCGACCGGGGCGGCAAGGGTTACCTGCTGCCCAGCGACCTGCGCTGAACCCGCTTCAGAGCTTCAGCTGGGCCTTGTCCGCCACCACCCGCACCCGTTTGCTCACGCTCAGCAGCCCCTCGGGGTGCACCAGCAACACCGCCCAGGTCTGACTGCCGGGGGTGAGGGGAGCCTGCACCGTGCGGAACAGTCCACCGCCGCCCAGGGCCCCGAGGCGCAGGTTGGGGCTCTCCAGCGTCCGCACCTGCTCAGCGGTGAGCTCCACGATCCCCCCGGCGGTGATGGCGCCGTCCAGCGGCTCATCGAGCAGCACGTCCACGTCGTAGCGCTGGCCGGTGAGCACAGCATCCGGAATCTGCAGGGTCACAGCCAGTTCCGCCTCGCCACTGCGCAGGATCGACTGCTCACGCAGCACGGTCTGGCCGGTGATCCTGCGGCCGTCACTGTCGAGGGCGAGCTGCTGCTCGGCCAGCAGACGAAAGCGCAGGGGACCATCCTGGCGGCTGCCCCGCACCTGCACGGTCACGGTGGGGCGGCCGTCGCTCAACACCGGGCCCGCACTGAACTGCCAGCGGGCATCGGGAAACTGGGCCCTGAGCACGCGGCGCTGACGCTCCACCAGGCCGGGATCCAGGCCCGGCCCCTGGTCGAGCAGGGCATTGAGCTCTCCCTGCCCGTTGAAGGCCGCCTCCAGCGACTGCAGCAGCTCCGCACTGGGAGGAGCCGCCCGCAATGGCAGGCCGATGCCGACAGCGATCAACAACAGGGCGAGGCCCAGACCCGGCCGTCTGGGCAGGCGCAGCGGGAACGGGCGGGATGGGCGTGGCGTGCGGATGGGCCCCATGCGGCGGCAGGAACGGCTTTTAAGTTAGGCGCGCCCGCTGCCCCCATCCATGCCCAGGCTTCTGATCGCCGCCAGTGGCACCGGTGGACACCTGTTTCCCGCCCTGGCGGTGGCCGAAGCCCTGCCGCCCCAGTGGCACACCCAGTGGCTGGGCGTGCCGGACCGGCTGGAGCGGGAGCTGGTGCCCAGCCAGTACCCGCTGCACACCGTGAAGGCCGGTGGGCTGCAGGGCCGGGGCCTGCGCAAGCTGCTGAATCTGCTGCGGCTGCTGGCCGCCACCCGCACCGTGCGCCGGCTGATCCGCCGGGAGCGGATCGATGTGGTGTTCAGCAGCGGCGGCTACATCGCCGCCCCGGCGATCCTGGCGGCGCGCTGGAGCCGCATCCCCGTGGTGCTGCATGAGAGCAATGCCGTTCCTGGCCGCGTCACCCGCCTGCTGGGGCGCCTCTGCAGCCGGGTGGCGGTGGGGCTGCCCGCTGCGGCCGAGCGGCTGCCCGGCAGCCGGCCGCTGGTCACCGGCACCCCCGTTCGCCACGCCTTCCTGGAAGCAGCGCCTCCGCCCGACTGGCTTCCCGCCGGAAACGGCCCCCTGCTGCTGGTGATGGGCGGCAGCCAGGGGGCCGTGGGTCTGAACCGCATGGTGCGGCCCCTCCTGCCCCGCCTGAGCGAGGAGGGCGTGCGGGTGGTGCACCTCACCGGCCACAACGACCCGGAGAGCGGCGGGCCGCTGCCCGAGGGGGTGGTGGAGCGGCCGTTCTGCGACGCCATGGCCGGCCTGCTGCAGCACTGCGACCTCGCCATCAGCCGCTCCGGGGCCGGCGCCCTCAGTGAGCTGGCCGTGTGCGGCACACCGGCGATCCTGGTGCCCTATCCGGCCGCGGCCGACCGCCACCAGGACGCCAACGCCGAGGCCGCCGCCGCCCTCGGTGCCGCGGTGATCGTGGAGCAGCACGAGCCGGACAGCCCCACCCTGGAACGCTGCCTCTGGCGGCTGCTGGGCCCGCGCCTGCGTGGCAGCCAGGGGGAGGCCGATCCACTGCCGGTGATGCGCCAGGGCATGGAGCAGCTGGCGGTGCGCGATGCCGACGGGCGTCTGGCGACGCTGCTGGCTGAGCTGGTGTGAGCGGCCGCCTGAGCGTCAGGCTTGAGTGAACGGTGCGGCGGTGGGCTGCCCCTCTTTGCGCGTGAGTTCGGCGGCCAGGGCGCGCAGCAGGCGCCGGTTGCCGCGGCGATCCTGCAAACCCAACCGCAGCCAGCGGCCATCCAGCCCGGCAAACGAGTGGCACTGGCGCACCAGCACTCCATGGCCTCCGGCCAGGGCATCGGCCAGGGGAGTGAGATCCTGCTCCCCGCGCAGCAACAGGAAGTTGGTGGCCGAGGGCAGCACCTGGAGCTGGGGCCACTGCCCAAGCTGTTCGGCCAGCCAGGGGCCTTCGCTGGCCACCCAGTGCTGCACGCGGGCTGTCCACCCCTGCAGCCAACCCGGCCGGTTCAGCAGCGCCTCGGCTGCCGCCAGGGCCAGGCCGTTCACGGGCCAGGGGTCGCGCCAGGCCGCCCAGCGCTCCAGCCGCTGCGGCGTGCCCAGGGCATAGCCCAGGCGCAGGCCCGCCACGGCCAGCAGCTTGGTGAGGCTGCGGATCACCACCAGGTTGGGGTGCTGGTCCAGCAACGGAATCAGCGACTGGGCCTCACCGCCGGGCACCAGCGGCAGGAAGGCTTCATCGCAGATCACCAGGGCGAAACGGGAGAGCAGGGGCTCCAGGGAGGCGCGACTCCAGAGCTGGCCGGTGGGGTTGTGGGGGTTGGTGATCCAGAGCGCCGCGGCCTCGCCGGCGCCGGAGGGGGGCTGGGGCAAAGGCTGGGGGAAGGTCCCGTCCCAGTCCAGGGGCAGGACCCAGGAGCGGTGGGCTGCTCCCCAGCAGTCGAGGGCGCGCTGATAGTCGGCGAAGCCCGGTGCCGGCAGCAGGCTGACGCCGGCCTGCGCCGCGTCGCGGCCGGCCCAGGTGAACAGCTCGGCGGCGCCGTTGCCCGGCAGCACGCAGGCAGACGGCAGACCGTGCCACTCCGCCAGCAGGTGACGCAGGCCCTGCCAGTCGCGGTCAGGATAGGCCCGCAGCGGCGGGCCGGCCGCCGCCCGGAGCACGGCCAGCCGCAGGGCCAACGGCGGACCGAAGGGCACCAGCGAGGCACTGGCATCGAGCAGGGAGCCGGGCCGCCGCCCCAGCTGCCGCGCCGCCGCGGCCAGGTTGCCGCCATGGCGCTGGGTGGCGTCCGCTCTGGCCATCGGCGAACGCTAGGGCCGCGGCGGCGGCTGCGCCCAGCCCGCACAGTCCATTGACCCCACGCCTCGCCAGCCAGGTGGAGACGGTCAGCCGGGTGGTGAGCGGTTACCTCGGCGGCACCTGGGTGGAGCCGATCGGCGGGGCCAGCCACCTGGAACTGCGCCAGAGCGACGCCCATGCCCGGAGCGAGGTGTGGCTGCCGGGACAGGGCTGGCAGGCGGTGGACCCCAGCAGCTGGCAGTGGCGGGCGGCAGGGGCTGCGTGAGCTGAAACGCCGCCGGCGGGACGCTATAAGGCTTCCGAAGGGATCCAGGCCATGACAGCGCACCGCCGGACCCCGCAGCTGGCCCCAGCGGTTCTCCGAGCGGTTGCCGCGGCAGGGCTGGCCGTGGCGGCGCTCGCAGGCAGCGCCCCTGCCCTGGCCAGCGGCGCCCTGCTGCAGCTGATGGATGAGCGGCGCTGCCCGAACTGCGAGCTGGCCGGCGCCGACCTGGTGCATGCCCAGCTGGCCGAAGTGGATCTCCGCGGTGCCCGGCTGCAACGGGCCAACCTCAGCCAGGCCCGGCTGGATGGGGCCCGGCTCAATGGCGCCGACCTGAGCTTCACCAGTCTGCTGGGGGCCTCCCTGCGGGGGGCGGACCTGCGCGGAGCCCGGCTGGAGGGCACCGATCTGCGCCAGGCCGACCTCAGCGGGGCCCTGCTCGATGGCGGCGCCCTCAGCCGCGCCCACTGGCAGGGCGCCCGCGGCCTCGACCCCGACCTGCTCAGCTACGGCGAACTGCACAATGCCGGCGTGGAAGCAGCCCGGCAGGGGCGGATGCCCGAAGCCGAGCAGTGGTTCAGCGCGGCGATCCGGCGCGAACCGGCCGCAGCGGTGAGCTGGCTGGCCCGGGCCATCACCCGCAGTGAGCTGGGCCAGCGCCAGTTGGCAGCCAGCGACTTCGACTACGCGGCCTCGCTCTATGCGGCCCGCGGCGAGGAGGCCGAGGCCCGCCAGTTGCGCCAAGCCGCCAAGCAGGTGATGGCCAGCGAGGCCCAGCCCACCGGTGGCGGCAATGGCGTGGGCTCGGCGGCACTGAGCGGGGCCCTCGGCGTGCTCCAGTTCCTGGCGCCGCTGGCCGCCAAGGCCTTCCTGCCCATGCCGTTCTGAGCCGCGTGAACCGACAGCGTCGATGATCCCCGCCAGGCCACCGGCCCAGCAGTTGCTGCTGGCGGGCGGCGGCCACACGCACGCCCTGCTGCTGCTGCGCTGGCTGATGCGGGGCGAACGCCCCGCCGGCGCCATCACCCTGGTGAACCGGGCCAGCACGGCCCTCTATTCCGGGATGCTGCCGGGTCTGGTGGCGGGCGTCTTCCGCCGGGAGGAGTGCAGCATCGACCTGCGCCGGCTGTGCGCCGCCGTGAACGTGACCCTGGTGATCGCCGAGATCAGCGGCCTCGAATTGGACCACCGCCGCCTGCTGCTGGCCGGCCGGCCGCCCCTGCCCTGGGACTGGTTGAGCCTGGACGTGGGCGCGACCACCCGCAGCCTGGCGGCCTGCCCGATCGGTGTGAAGCCGCTGGAACCGTTTCTGGGCTGGCTCGACCAGCACCGGCCGGGCAGCCAGCCGCTGGGCATCCGCGGTGGCGGGGCGGCGGCGGTGGAGCTGGCCCTGGCCCTGCGCGGCCGCCACCCCCAGCAGGCGATCGAGCTCCTGCTGCGGGGTGATCAAATACATCTGCAACCGGCTGCCGCCCGCCGCCTGGGCGAGCGCCTGCTGCAGCAGGCCGGTGTGGCCGTGCGGAGGGGGGTGGCGGATGACCAGCCGGCCG
Organism: Prochlorococcaceae cyanobacterium; assembly: GCA_044347105.1. GTDB lineage: Bacteria > Cyanobacteriota > Cyanobacteriia > PCC-6307 > Cyanobiaceae > NIES-981. The sequence continues at coordinate 24,669 of JBIIXY010000007.1, read as the reverse complement.
CACTGGCCTGCACCGGCAGCCGGGCGCCGGCCTGGCTGACGGAGGCCGGCCTGCCCTGCGATGGCGACGGACGCGTGACCACCCAGGCCACGCTGCAGGTGGACGGTGAGCCGCGCATCTTCGCGGTGGGGGATTGCGGTGTGCTGAGATCGGCACCGCGCCCCCCCTCGGGGGTGTGGGCGGTGCGGGCGGCTCCCACCCTGGCGGCCAACCTGGGCCGCTGCCTGGCGGCGGGGGAACCGCCCGAGCGGCTGCGCCGATGGCGGCCCCAGCCGCGGGCCCTGCAGCTGCTGGCCGACCTCAGCAGAAGGGACAAACCGGCGTCGATCGCGCTGTGGGGTCCACTGACCCTGGGGCCTAGCCGGTTGCTGTGGGCCTGGAAAGAGCGCATCGATCGCCAGTTCATGGCCCGCTTCCAGCAGGTCGCTGCCATGGGGGGCGCCGACGCCAGCGGCGACGGTGAAGCCATGGCCTGCCGGGGCTGCGCCGCCAAGCTGGCCCCGGGCACCCTCGCCGCCGGCCTGGCTGAGGCCGGCCTGGGCGGATCGGCGGAGGACGCCGCCGCCCTGGGCGCACTGGCGAACGGCGAGCTGCTGTTGCAGAGCGTGGATGGCTTCCCTGCCCTGGTCAGCGACCCCTGGCTCAACGCCCGGATCACCACCCTGCACGCCTGCAGCGACCTCTGGGCCTGCGGCGCCCGGGTGCACAGCGCCCAGGCCGTGGTCACCCTGCCGGAAGCGGGGCCGGCGATCCAGCAGCACACCCTCGCGCAAACCCTCGCCGGCATTCGCAGCGTGCTGGATCCGCTGGAGGCACCCCTGCTCGGAGGCCACACCCTGGAGGCCCGCGACGGCGCCGGCCTGGCCCTCAGCCTGAGCGTGAACGGCACGGTGCCACCGGCACGGCACTGGCCGAAAGGCCCCCTGCAACCTGGCCAGGCGCTGATCCTCAGCCGGCCCCTGGGCAGCGGCGTGCTGTTCGCGGCGGCCATGGCCGGGGCGGCCCGGGCGGAGTGGATCGACGCCGCCCTGGAGCAGATGCAGCAGAGCCAGGCGCCACTGGTGCCGCTGCTCCAGAAGCTGGGCTGCAGCGCCTGCACGGACGTGACCGGCTTCGGTCTGCTCGGCCATCTGGGGGAGATGCTGGCCGCCGGCCCCGCCGAGCTGAGGGTGCGGCTCGAGACCAACGGCTTGCGGGCCCTGCCCGGGGCGATGGAGCTGCTGGCGCAGGGGCAGGCCAGCAGTCTGGCCCCCGCCAACGCCCGGGCCCTGGCCCTGCTGGCGGGACCGGTCGTGCTGAATGGCCCCGCCAGCCCCGCCCTGCAGGGGCTGCTGATCGATCCCCAGACCTGCGGACCTCTGCTGGCCGCCATCCCCGCCAGCGCAGCGGTGGCCTGTCTCGAAGAGCTGGCCCAGCAGGGCTTCGCCCAGGCCTGCCTGCTCGGCCTTGTGGTGGCGCCAGGAGGTGGCCTGAAAGAATGAGTTCTGCTCTGCAGTGCTCTTTGTCCGCCCTCACGCGCTGCCTGCAGGAAGAAGCGAACGCCATCGCCGCCGCTGCCAATCGGCTGGACGCCCACCAGGTGGAGCGGGCCCTGGAGCAACTGGAAGCCTGCCGGCAGCGCCGCGCCAAGCTGGTGATCACCGGGGTGGGCAAGAGCGGCATCGTGGCGCGCAAGATTGCCGCCACCTTCTCTTCGATCGGCCTGACGGCGGTGTTTCTGAATCCCGTGGATGCCCTGCATGGCGATCTGGGGATCGTGAATGCCGACGACGTGGCCCTGCTGCTCTCCAACAGCGGCGAAACCGAGGAGCTGCTGGCAATCCTTCCGCACCTGAAGCGACGGGGCACGGCGAGGATCGCGCTGGTGGGGCGGATCGGCTCCAGCCTGGCCCGCGGCTGCGACGTGGTGCTGGACGGCTCGGTGGACCGGGAGGTCTGCCCGCTCAACCTGGCTCCCACCGCCAGCACGGCCGTGGCGATGGCCATCGGCGATGCCCTGGCCGCGGTGTGGATGGAGCGCGCCGGCATCTCGCCAGTGGACTTCGCGATCAACCACCCCGCCGGCTCCCTCGGGCGCCAGCTCACCCTCACCGTGGCCGACCTGATGGTGCCGGCCAGCGCGCTCACCCCCCTGGCCCCGGAGGCCTCCCTGCCGGCCGTGATCGCCCACCTCACCCAGGGCAGCCCCAGCCGCGGCAGCCTGGGAGCCAGCTGGGTGCACGCCAGTGGCGACGCCAGCCGGCTGGCAGGCCTGATCACCGACGGGGACCTGCGCCGCACCCTGCAGCGCCATGAACCCGGCGACTGGGGCCGGGTGACGGCCGGCCAGATGGCCACCGCCGATCCAATCACTGTCACCCCCGATGTGCTGGCGGCAGCGGCCCTGGAGCTGATGGAGCGCAACCCGCGCAAGCCGATCTCGGTACTGCCGGTGGTGGCACCTGAGGAACCCTCCAAGGTGGTCGGGCTGCTGCAACTCCACGACTTGGTCCAGGCTGGTTTCGGCCAAGCCAACGGTTGAGGGGTGAACCACCCAAGCCGCACCCCGCCAACCCCAACCGCCCCAGCCATAACCCTGGCCTTCCCCGCGAGCCCTGCCCCCATGTCCACCCCCCTCCGCCTGATCGCCGGCCCCTGCGTGATCGAGAACCGCGATCTGGTGCTGCGGGTGGCCGAGGAGGTAAGTGATCTCTGCCGGGCGCTGGGGGTGGAGTATGTGTTCAAGGCCAGCTTCGACAAGGCCAACCGCAGCTCGGGGACATCCTTCCGCGGCCCTGGCCCTGAGGAGGGGTTAGCGATCCTGGCGGAGGTGCACGAGCGCTTCGGGGTGCCGGTGCTCACCGACATCCACGAAAGCCACCAGGCCGCCGCCGCCGCCCAGGCGGTGGATGTGCTGCAGATCCCCGCCTTCCTCTGCCGCCAGAGCGACCTGCTGGAGGCCGCCGCCCGGGCGGTGGCCGGCACCAGCAAGGTGGTGAACGTGAAAAAGGGCCAGTTTCTGGCGCCCTGGGACATGGCCCAGGTGGTGGGCAAATTCGCCGAATACGGCCTGGAGGCCAGCAGCGGCCGGCTGTGGCTCACCGAGCGGGGCAGCAGCTTCGGCTACAACACCCTGGTGGTCGACTACCGCAGCCTGCCCCAGCTCCAGGCCCTGGGCTGTCCGGTGATCTTCGACGCCACCCACGCGGTGCAGCAGCCCGGCGGCCGGGGCACCAGCTCCGGCGGCCAGCGGGAGTTCGTGGCACCCCTGGCCCGGGCGGCGGTGGCGGTGGGCGTCGATGGGCTGTTCATGGAGGTGCACCCGGATCCGGAGCAGGCGCTGAGCGACGGACCCAACATGGTGCCGCTGCACCGCCTGAGGGCCCTGCTGGACCAACTGCTGGCGATCCGCGGTGCGGTGTGTGAGGGCGCGGCGGTGAGCACGCTCTGAGGGGGACGCTGCGATGGCCAGCCTGAGCGGTCTGCACCTGCGCTCGCGCCTGCAAGGCCGCCTGCTGCGGCCGCGGCTGCGCCGGATCCGCCTGCTGGTGTGCGATGTGGATGGCGTGCTCACCGACGGCGGCCTCCACTACGACGAAGACGGCCGGGTGGTGAAGCGCTTCAATGTGCGCGACGGCCTGGCGGTGCGCATGCTGCAGCGCGCCGGCATCGCCGTGGCCCTGCTCAGCGGCGGCCGCAGCGGCGCCATCGAGCAGCGGGCCCGCCACCTGGGCATTGAGCACTGCCGCACCGGGGTGGGCGACAAGCAGGCCGGTCTGGAGCAGCTCCGGCAGGAGCTGGGCATGACCCGCGAAGCCACCGCCTTCCTCGGCGACGATCTCAACGACCTGGCCGTGCGACCCGCCTGTGGCCTGCTGATTGCCCCGGCCGATGCCGCCGATGGCCTGCGCCAGCAGGCCGACTGGGTGTTGTGCCGCCGCGGCGGCGGCGGCGCCCTGCGGGAGCTCACCGAAGCAGTGCTGGCCAGCCAGGGGCAGCTGGCGGCGCTCCACCGTCACGGCTGGCGCGAGGGCAACGACTGAAGGATTCAGAGCGGCGAACCAGCCATCAGGGCCCGGGCCTGCTCCAGCTGCTGCGGGGTGTCAACCGAGAAGCAGTCGGCCTCCACCGTGAAGGTGGCGATCGGGATGCCGGCCTCGATCAGGCGCAGCTGCTCCAGCTTCTCCAGATCCTCCAGGGCTGAGGGGGGCAGGGCACTCCAACCGGCCAGCACGTCGGCCCGATAGCCGTAGATGCCCACATGCCCCCAGTAGGTGGTGCGGCTGGCCCATTGCTCGGGCGGCAGGTCGCGCACGTGGGGCAGGGCGCTGCGGGAAAAGGTGATCGCCCGGCCATCGCCGGCCCGCAGCACCTTCACCACGTTGGGGTCGTGGATCTTCTCAGGAGGCAGGGGATAGACGGGGGTGATCACCGGCAGCCAGCCGCCGGCGGGATCGGCAGCCCGAGCCACCATCGTCTCCAGGATCGCCGGATCCAGCAGGGGCTGATCGCCCTGCACGTTGATCACCAGGGTGCGCTCGCGCACCGCGCCACCGGCCCCCACCAGCTGATCCAGCACCGAAGCCAGCCGCTCACTGCCACTGCTGCAGTGCTCGGGGGTGGCCAGTCCGGCAAAGCCCCAGGCGCCCACGGCCTCGAGCACCTCGGCGCTGTCGCTGCAGGCCAGCACCGCCGCCACCCCCCGGGCCAGGCGGCAGCGCTCCAGCACATGGCGCAGCATCGGCTGGCCGCCGATGTCGGCCATCACCTTGCCCGGCAGCCGCGAGGAGGCCAGCCGCGCCGGCACCGCCACCACCACCACCCGCTCCCTTACCGCTCCCGGATCAGCCATCCCCTCAGACGCGCTCTGCAGCCAGCCGGATGGAGCGTAGGCGGCGTAATTCGGCCCCCAGGGCGGGGCCGGGCCGCCAGCCGGCCGCCAGCAGCTGATCGGCGCTGCGGGCCGGCCTGAGCAAGCGCCAGCGCAGCAGCCAGCGCAGCAGCGGCCGCCGCGGCCCCTCCCCCAGCGCCAGCATGAGAGCCACAGCCTCCGCGCATAGCCCCGGCGTCTCCAGCAGCTCGCACCAACCCGCGGCACCGGCAGGGGGGCAGGCTTCGGCGCGGGCCAGGCGGCTGCGCAGCTCCAGCAGCTGCACCAGCAGGCGGTGCTGGCGGTGGGGGAGCTGCAACCGCTCAGCCAGGGCCAGGGGATCGGCCGCACCGGCCACCAGCGCCGCCAGCGGCGGCAGACCCCAGCGCTGCGCCCAGCACAGCCGCCGCCGCCAGTGCGGATCGTCCTGGAGCTGGCGATCGAGCAGGGCCAGACCGCCCCAGCGCTGCAGCGTCGCCAGGGCCACCCGCCAGGGCTCCCGCTCCAGCAGCAGTTCCAGCTCCATGCGCAGGCGGGTGCCAAGGGCCGGGGGGGCCTGGCCGGGGGGATCGCCAAACCGCCAGGGCCAGGGCCAGGCCGCCAGGGTGGCGCAGGCCTGCGCAGCGCTTTCGGGCTCCAGCCCAAAACCCAGGCGGGCGGCGTAGCGGGCACCGCGCACCAGCCGGGTGGGGTCATCGCGCAGGCTGCCGGCATGCAGCAGCCGCAGCTGGCGGCGTTGAAGATCCCCCTGGCCGCCATGGGGATCGAGCAGCTCGCCACTGGCCAGATCCAGGGCGATGGCATTGATGCTGAAGTCACGGCGGGCCAGGTCGTCGGCCAGGGCACCGAGACTCACCACCGGGTTCTCACCCGGCTGAGGGTAGGTCTCAGCGCGTGCGGAGGCCACATCCAGCAGCACAGGCTGCCCCTCGATCACCAGCTCCAGCTCCACCGTGCCGTAGGCGCCATGCTCCTGGGCCGCCCGCAGAGCCCCGGGGGCGAGGGCCCGCTCCAGCCGCCCCACGAAGTCGCTGGCCCGGCCCTCCACCACCAGATCCAGGTCGGGCACGCCGCGCCAGGGGTCGTTGTGAAGCCGGTGCAACAGCAGATCGCGCACGGCACCCCCCACCAGAGCCAGCCGCTGCTCGCGGGCCACCGCCTGCAGCGCGGCCGGCAGAGGAGCGGGAATGCCGGGAACGTCCACGGGCAGGCTCAGCCGAGCGGCTGGATCGGCGCCAGGCGCGGATCGAGGATTTTCGGCCCCATGCCCTCGAACTTCACGGCCAGCGAGATCTTCTCGCCGCTGCCGAACAGGTGGGTCACCCGCCCCTCGCCGAAGGCCACGTGACGCAGGCGATCGCCCACGGCCCAGTTGCGGCCGGGCACTGCCGCCCCGCGGCGGCGCACGGCGTTGCTGGGGACGCCAGCCTCACCGCCGCCGGCCACCCGGCGGCTCTCCTCGCGATCCACGCGGGTGAGCCGATCCAGGCGCTGCTCGCGCCGGATCGCCGCGCCGCCGCTGCGGGGGATGTCGCCCTGCACCAGTTCCTCAGGGAGCTCGGAGAGAAACACCGAGGGCACGGCGGGCTCGCGCATGCCGCCCCACAGGCGCCGCTCGCTGGCATGGGACAGGAACAGGCGTTCCTTGGCGCGGGTGATGCCCACATAACAGAGCCGCCGCTCCTCCTCCAGGGAGGCGGGATCGTCCAGGGAGCGGTAGCTGGGGAACAGCCCCTGCTCCATCCCCACCAGAAACACCACCGGAAACTCGAGGCCCTTGCTGGCGTGCAGGGTCATCAGCGTGACCCGGTCCTGCTCGGTGTCCTTGGAGTCGGCGTCGCTGGCCAGGGCCGCCGAAGCCAGGAAATCCTCCAGCGAACCTTCCTCGTTCTCCTCCTGGTACTGGAGGGCCGCGTTCACCAGCTCGTTGAGGTTGCGGCGCCGGTCTTCGGCCTCATCGGTGCCGGTGGCAATCAGCTCGGCCAGGTAGCCGCTCTGCTCCATCACCTTCTGCACCAGCTCCGAGGGCGGCGCGTCCTGGGCCGAGCGCTGCAGGTCGTTGATGAGCTCGCAGAACTGCAGCAGCCCCTTGGCTGAGCGCCCGCCCAGGGAGCGCACCGCCTCGGCATCGCTCACCACATCCCAGAGGGGAATGCCCAGCTGGCCTGCGGCGTCGCTGAGGCGCTCGATCGTGGTCTTGCCGATCCCGCGCTTGGGGGTGTTGAGCACCCGCAGCAGGCTCACCGTGTCGGCCGGGTTCACCAGCAGCTTGAGGTAGGCGAGCACGTCCTTGATCTCGCGCCGGTCGTAGAAGCGCAGGCCGCCCACCACGATGTAGGGGATGCCCCAGCGCACCAGCGACTCCTCCATCGCCCGCGACTGGGCGTTGGTGCGGTACAGCACCGCCATGTCGCCCCAGCGCAGCTCGTCGTGGGCGGCATCGAGCATGCGCATGCGGTGCACCACCGCCTCGGCCTCGGCGATCTCGTCGTCGCAACGGGTGAGGGTGATCGGCTCCCCTTCGCCGCGGGTGGGGCGCAGCACCTTGTCGATCCGCTCGCTGTTGTTGGCGATCAGGGCGTTGGCGGCCTCCAGAATCGTGGCGGTGGAGCGGTAGTTCTCCTCCAGCTTCACCATCGTGCGGGTGGCCTCATCGGGAGCACCGTCGCCGAAGTCGTCCTGAAAGCCCATCAGGATCGTGAAGTCGGCGGCCCGGAAGCTGTAGATGCTCTGGTCGGCATCGCCCACCACAAACACCGAGCGGCCATCCCAGTCATCGAAGGCGTCGGGATCACGGCCGTCAGTGACGAGCAGCTTGATCAGCTCGTACTGGGTGCGGTTGGTGTCCTGGTATTCGTCCACCAGCACGTGGCGGAAGCGCCGGTGCCAGTAATTGCGCACCTGCTCGTGCTGGCGCAGCAGCTGCACCGGCAGCAGCAGCAGGTCGTCGAAGTCGAGGGCGTTGTTGGCGGCGAGGGCGCGACGGTAGAGCCGGTAGGCCTCCGCCTCCTTGCGCCCGCGCATCCCCTCCGCCTTCGCTTCCATCTGCTCCGGCAGCCAGCCCTGGTTCTTGGCGTTGCTGATCGCCCAGCGCACCTTCTTGGGCTCGAAGCGCTTGGGGTCGAGGCCCAGCTCCTGGGTCACGATCTCCTTCACCAGGCTCTGGGCGTCGCCCTCGTCGTAGATCGAGAACTGACGCGTCCAGCTCAGACCCTCGGGATCCTTGAACTTGTCGATGTCGAAGCGCAGCAGCCGGGCGAACAGGGCGTGGAAGGTGCCGATCCAGAGGTCCTTGATCACTTCGCGGTAGATGCGCGAGCGCAACTGGCGCTGCTCCACCGCCGGCAGGGTGCTCCAGGGCTGGCCGAACTGGCTCTGGGCCAGCTTCTGGGCCAGCAGCAGCTCCAGCCGCTCCTTCATTTCACGGGCGGCCTTGTTGGTGAAGGTGACGGCCAGCAGCTCGGCCGGATCCACGCCGTGGTGCCCCACCAGGTGGGCGATGCGGTGGGTGAGCGCCCGCGTCTTGCCACTGCCGGCGCCGGCCACCACCAGCAGGGGCCCGGTGTGGTGGTCCACCGCCCGCCGCTGGGCGTCGTTGAGGCCGGCAAGGAATGCGCTCATGGGCTCGACCCTAGGCAAGGTGGCGGGCCAGACCCGCCGGCAATCGCTTGCTCAAGCGTTGCCGCCAGAGCTGCAAGCGCAACCGCGCCAGCGTGGGGGCCCGCAACGGCGGATCGCCGGCCTGCAGGCGATCCAGGTGGGCGTTGATCGCCAGCAGCGCCTGGCGCCAGCGCTCCCGCAGCCGCGGTTCGCTCAGCTCCACAAGCAGCTTCTCCAGCTGGCGCGGCGGCGGCAGCCAGGCGGCCGGATCGGCCACGGCAGCCACAATCCGCTCCACGTCGGCGGCCAGGGTGCCGGCGCCGATCTGGTGGGCCATGACGCCGGGATCGAGGGTGTCGGCCAGGGCGTGGTTGAAGCTGCTGAACAGCACGCAGCCGCAGGCCAGGGCCTCGATCGGCGGCAGGCCGAAGCCTTCGCTCACGCCGCTGCAGCGCCAGTGGTCGGCGGAGTCGTAGAGCACCACCATGGCGCTGTTGAACAGATCCACCAGGTCGTCCACCCAGCCGTCCTGCACCACCACCGCCAGGCCACGGGCGCGCAGGGCCGGCACCAGCTGCTCGAGCACGTAGGCGCTGGTCTTGCGCTTCTGCACCAGCACATCGATCGTGCGGCCGGCGGGGCCCGGCTCACCGCCCAGGTTGTGGGGCCGGTCGCCCCGCGCCAGCCAGCGCTCCTCCAGGGCATTGGGCACCAGGAACAGGGGATTACGGCTGGCCCACTGGCCCCAGTAGCCGAGCGTGTTGCGGCTCACCGCCAGCACCGGCACCCCAGGCGGCAGGCGGAAGCCATAGCCACTGCTGTGGGCGTGATAGGCCACCGGCCGGCCGCGCAGGGCGCGCAGCTGGCGCGGCACATCGAAGCCCCAGCTCACGATCCAGAGCGCCTGCGCGGCCGCTGCGCTGCCGCGGGGCTCGCTCTGCAGCAGGTCGGCCAGGAACGGCAGGCCAGACTCGCGCTGCCGGTAGGTGACCAGCTCGCTGGGCACCAGCTCGCTCAGCAGCCGCGCCGTCTGCTGCTCCACCAGCAGACCGCCGCAGCGGTAGCGACCGCTGGTGCCCGGCACCAGAAAGCGGAGGGAACGCAAGGGAGCGCGAGGAGTTTCCGCTGACTCTGGCCCAACAGCCGGCCAGCGGTCAGCTCCCGCCGGGCTCAGGCGGCCACCGCCTCGGTGCTGCCGCTGCGCTGGCGGCGGGTGAGGAAGCCGAACAGCACCTTGCCGATGGCGGCGATCAGGTTGCCCTCCAGCTCCTGGAACATCTTCATGTTGAGGTGGAAGGCGTGGTTGGCCTCCTCCACGATGCGGTCGGCCATGGCCTGGTCGATCGGCAGGGCATCGAGGGTGGCGCGGTAGTTGGTCTTGAAGCCCTTTTCGTCGGGGATCGCATCGAACTCGTAGAAGCGCAGGCCGTCGTGCTCGCCCAGGTTCATCGCCTTCTGGGCGATGGCCTTGAGGATCTGGCCACCGGAGAGATCGCCGATGTAACGGGTGTAGTGGTGCCCCACGAGCAGCTCGGGCGCCTCGGCGGCCACCTGGTGAAGGCGGGCCACATACTCCTGGGCCGCCGGGGTGGGCTTCACGCTGTTGCGCCAGCCATCACCGAAATAGAAGGCGAGATCCTGCTCCAGGCTCTCGCGCCGGTTCAGTTCGGGGAAGCCCACCGGGCCCACCACCGGGTGACCGGCCGCCCGCAGCCTGCCGATCTCCTGCTCCATCGCGTCGTACACGAAATAGAGGTCGGCCACCAGGGTGCGGTAACTGGCCTTGTCCACCACCCCCTTGAGGAAGCAGCTCACGAAGCCGGTGTTCTCGGCCATGGTGTGCGACTTCTTGGTGCCTTCACGCAACTGGGAAGCGAGGGCGACGGGCATGGCCAGGCGAGGGCGCAACGGGAGCGAGTGGCCAAGTTAGTTGCGCTCTTTGCCCCCGCGCCGCCAAGGTTGCGAAGGATTACGCGGCGGCGCTTTCGGAGGCTGGCGGCGCGGCGAACAGATCGAACAGCTCGCGGCAGAAGACCTGCAGCTTGTCCACCACCGCCGGATCGGGCAGGTGGCTGCCGCTGGGCTGCCAGTCACCCACCGTGGCCAGGCGCCAGCGCTCGGATTCATAGGTGAGGCCGCGCACCACCACCCCCAGCAACCGGGGCCGGCCACTGGCGGGAGCGGCAGCGAGCCGCAGCTGCACCAGCACCGAGCGGCACTGGTTGCGGGGGTTCCAGCCGGGAAAGTGAAAGGAGAGATCCACGCTCTCGGCTTCAGCCCAGGCGCGGGTGAGGGGATCGTCGCGCCAGGGGGTGAGATTGGCGCGAGCCGCCGGAAACTGGCTGCGAAACAGGGCCGCCACCGAGGCGATCGCCTGGGCCAGTTCCAGATTCCGGGCCTGGTCGGCAGCGTTCATGCCGTTTCCCCTGAGCAGAACCGCAGATCACTGAAACCTAGGCTCGCCCCACCGCTTCTGCCGCACGAATGGCTACCAGCACCGCGCCCTACGCCAAACTCACGCCCCCCAGCACGGGCACGGCGATCCGCTTCGAGAACGGCCAGCCGGTGGTGCCAAGCGACCCGATCATTCCCTTCATCCGTGGCGACGGCACCGGTGTGGACATCTGGCCCGCCACCCAGAAGGTGCTCGATGCGGCGGTGGCCAGGGCCTACGGCGGCGAACGGCGGATCGAGTGGTTCAAGGTGTATGCCGGCGATGAGGCCTGCGACCTCTACGGCACCTACCAGTACCTGCCCGAAGACACCCTCACCGCGATCCGGGAATACGGCGTTGCCATCAAGGGCCCGCTCACCACGCCGATCGGCGGCGGCATCCGCTCGCTGAATGTGGCCCTGCGCCAGATCTTCGATCTGTATTGCTGCGTGCGCCCCTGCCGCTACTACGAGGGCACCCCCAGCCCCCACAAACGGCCCCAGGACCTCGACGTGATCGTGTATCGCGAGAACACCGAGGACATTTACATGGGGATCGAGTGGGAGGCCAGCGATCCGGTGTGCCTGGAGCTGATCCAGCACCTCAACGAGGTGGTGATCCCGGCCAACGGCAAGCTCGGCCAGCGCCGCATCCCGGAGGGATCGGGCATCGGCATCAAGCCGGTGAGCAAGCACGGCAGCCAGCGCCACATCCGCAAGGCGATCCAGCACGCCCTGAAGCTGGAGGGCGACAAGCGCCACGTCACCCTGGTGCACAAGGGCAACATCATGAAATTCACGGAAGGCGCCTTCCGTGACTGGGGCTACGAGCTGGCCACCACCGAGTTCCGCGACGTGTGCATCACCGAGCGGGAGAGCTGGATCCTCGACAACGCCGACAGAAATCCCGGCCTGAGCGTGGAGGCCAACGCCCGCATGGTGGATCCCGGCTACGACGCGCTGACGCCGGAGAAGAAGGAGGCGATCTGCGCCGAGGTGCAGGGGGTGCTCGATGCCATCGGCGCCTCCCACGGCAACGGCCAGTGGAAGCAGATGGTGATGGTCGATGACCGCATCGCCGACAGCATCTTCCAGCAGATTCAGACCCGGCCCCAGGAGTATTCGGTGCTGGCCACCCTCAACCTCAACGGCGACTATGTGAGCGACGCTGCCGCCGCGGTGGTGGGCGGCCTGGGCATGGCCCCCGGCGCCAACATCGGCGACAGCGCCGCCATCTTCGAGGCCACCCACGGCACCGCGCCGAAGCACGCCGGTCTCGACCGGATCAATCCCGGCTCGGTGATCCTCAGCGGCGTGATGATGCTCGAATACATGGGCTGGCAGGAAGCAGCCGACCTGATCACCGCTGGCCTCAGCGCCGCCATCGCCAACCAGGAGGTCACCTACGACCTGGCCCGGCTGATGGAGCCGCCGGTGGAGCCGGTGAGCTGCAGCGGCTTCGCCGAGGCCGTGATCCGCCACTTCGGGGGCTGAGGGGAGCAGCTGCACCCTCCCCGGGGCGCCAGACTGCCGGCCATGAACCCCTCCAGCCCCGGGGCATCCCTCGCCACCTCCACAGCTGCCCCATCAGCCACCGACCCCTGCGTGCACTGCGGCTTCTGCCTGCCCACCTGCGCCAGCTACCGGGTGCTGGGCACGGAGATGGATTCACCGCGGGGCCGCATCCACGCGCTCAAGGCGATCGCGGCCGGTGAGCTGGCGCTCGATGCCACGGTGGCCAGCCATTTCGACAGCTGCCTGGGCTGCTTGGCCTGCGTCACGGCCTGCCCTTCGGGGGTGCGCTACGACCAGCTGATCGAAGCCACCCGGCCCCAGCTCAACGCCCCCGAGCTGCGCACGCCGGCCCAGCGGGCCTTCCGCCGCCTGCTGTTCGCCCTGCTGCCCTACCCGCAGCGGCTGCGGGCCCTGCTCAGTCCCCTGCGGGCCTACGCGGGCAGCCCCCTGCAGGGCCTGGCCCGCCGCAGCGGCCTCACCCGCCTGCTGGGCCCCCAGCTCGAGGCGATGGAGCGGCTGCTGCCGCCGCTGGCCCCCGAGGCCTTTGCCGATCGCTTCCCTGTGGTGGTGCCGGCCCAGGGCGAGAAGCGGGCGCGGGTGGGGTTGCTGCTGGGCTGCGTGCAGCGGCTCTTCGACCCCGAGGTGAACGCGGCTGCGGTGGCGGTGCTGAGCGCCAACGGCGTGGAGGTGGTGATTCCACCGGAGCAGGGCTGCTGCGGCGCCGCCACCCACCACCAGGGCGAACTGACCCAGACGCGCCAGCTGGCAGCGGCGGTGATCGACAGCTTCGCGGGCGTGGTGGGGCCGGGCCGGCCAGGCGGGGAGGAGCCCCTGGATGCGGTGCTGGTGGCGGCCTCTGGCTGCGGCCACACCCTCAAGCACTACAACACGATCCTGGCGGAGGATCCCGTCTGGACCGAGCGGGGCAGCGCCTTCGCCAGGCAGGTGCTGGATGTGCACCAGTTCCTGCAGCGTCTGGGGCTGAGCGAAGCCTTCGCCGCCCGCCTGGCGCCCCTGAGCCACGCCGACGGCACCCCGGCCTCGGCCGACCGGCCTCTGGCGGTGGCGTACCACGACGCCTGCCACATGCTGCACGGCCAGGGCATCAGCGCCGAACCGCGCGCCCTGCTGCGCCACATCCCCCACCTGCAGCTGCGCGAGGCCAGTGAAGCCGGCGTGTGCTGCGGCAGCGCCGGCATCTACAACCTGGTGCAGCCCGAAGAGGCCGCCGAGCTGGGCCGGATCAAGGCCGCCGATCTGGACGGCACCGGCGCCGAGCTGGTGGCCAGCGCCAACATCGGCTGCACCCTCCAGATCCGCCGCCACCTTCAGGAGGGTGGCCACTCCCAGGCGGTGCTGCACCCCCTGCAGCTGCTGGAGCGCAGCTGGCGCGCCGGGGGCGGCGGGCGATGAGCCCGGGCAGCCAGCAGACGCACCTGTTCGTGCAGGTGCGATGAGCGAGAGCGGCCCCCACCGGCTTCTCTCCATCCTCGGGCTTGGCTTCGGCCTGGCTGGCGCCGTGGGCGGCACGATCGGCGCCGGCATCCTGCGCACACCAGGAGTGGTGGCAGCTGAGCTGCCCACACCAGCCCTGGTGCTGGGCACCTGGCTGGCCGGGGGCCTTTACGCCCTGCTGGGGGCGATCTGCACCGCCGAACTGGCGGCGGCCCTGCCCCTGGCCGGCGGCTGGACGGTGTACGCCAAGCGGGCCTTTGGCCGCAGTGGCGGCCTGCTGGTGGGCTGGGCCGACTGGCTGGCCCACTGCATCGGCCTGGCCTGGGTGGCCACCACTGTGGGCGACTACGGCCAGGCACTGCTGCCAGCAAGCCTGCTGCCGCCTGTGGCGCAGCAGCTGGCGGGGCGGGGGATCGCCCTGGCCGTGCTGGTCCTGTTCACCCTGATCCAGCTGCGCGGGCTGCGGGCCGGCAGCGCCAGCCAGCAGTGGCTGAGCCTGGCCAAGGCCGCCGCCCTGCTGGCCCTGGTGGCCGGCTGCTACCTGCTGCCCGGCACGGCCCCACTCCCCTGGGAAGCAGCAACGGCTGGCCTCTCTGGGATCGAGGCGGGCAGCAACTGGCGCGTCCTGCTGGCAGCCGCCGTGGTGGCGCTGCAGGCGGTGATCACCACCTACGACGGCTGGGCCAGCCCGGTGTACTTCGCCGAGGAGTTCAGCCAGCCCGAGCGTGATCTGCCCCGCTCGCTGATCGGCGGCGTGCTGGCGGTGTCGGCCCTCTACCTGCTGATCAACGCCGCCCTGCTGCACGTGCTGCCCCTGCCGCTACTGGCCGGCTCGCCGCTGCCGGCGGCCCTGGCGGCCGAGGCCCTGGTGGGACCGGCCGGCGGCGCGCTGATCACCGCCGTGGCCCTCCTGGCCCTTCTGGGCCTGATCAACACCGTGGTAATGGCGGCCCCGCGCATCCTGCTGGGCCTCGGCCGCGCCGGCCTGCTTCCCCCGCTCACCAGCGCGCTGAACGCGGGCGGCACCCCGGTGACGGCCCTGCTGCTCACCAGCGCCACCGGTGCAGTGCTGGTGCTGGCCGGCTCGTTCGAGCGGCTGCTCAGCCTCGGCGCCGTGCTCTACGTGGCCCTGCCCCTGGCCGGCATCACCTGCCTGGTGGTGCTGCGGCTGCGCGAGCCAGAGCTGACGCGCCCCTTCCGCTGCTGGGCCTATCCGCTGCCGCCATTGCTGGTGGGCGCGGTGTCCCTGGCCTTCCTGGCTGGCATGGCGGCCAGCGAACCCCTGATCTGCGCCGCCGCCGCCGCCCTGGTGGCTCTGGGTTGGCCCCTGAGCGTTCTCAGCCAACGGCAGTGGGGGCAAGCGCCGGTCTGAAAGCGCGGGTTGCCTCTGGAGGCGCGGTCTCCACACTGGAGTCACGCCGCGGCAGCTCCCCATGACCGACCCCTCTCCCCAACCCGGGAGCGCGACGCCCCCGCCCCTTCCCGCCGAACCCGACCGGCTGCTGGGCGAGCTGCGCCAGCAGCGCGACCTGCTGACGCGATTCCTGCGGCGAAACCAGCCCCGTCTCCAGCGCCTCAGCATCCTGGCGGTGGGGTCCAGCAGCCTGGCGGCCCTGCTCACCGCCGCGCCGGCGCTCGGAGGCCCGAGTTTCACCGCCGAACTCACCAAGCTGCTGGGCCTGCAGTCACCCTCCTGGCGCTGGATCTGCGCCGCCGCTGCCCTGCTCTCCACCCTGGCTTCCACCTGCAGCCAGCTGCTGCAGAGCAGCCGGCTGGAGGAGAAGGTGAGCCGCTGCCAGAGCGCCATGGCCCGGCTCGACGCCCTGGAACTCGGCCTGGACCTGGGCCAGTTCAAGCGGGACTTCGCCGCCGAAACCCTGGTCGCCTGCGTGGAGGCCAGCGCGGCCCTCGATCCGGCTCTGGCGCGCAGCCCCGCCAGCCGCAGCCGCTAGCGTCGAGCTCCGCGCGGCTGGAGCTCCGCCATGGCCATCCCCCGCCCTGGTGCCGTCCCACTGGCCACCGCCCTGCTGGCCAGCGGCCTGGTGGGCCTCGGGGCCCTGATCGGCAGGGTCGACGGCGTCGGCCGGGATCAACACGACCCGGCCAGCACACAAACCGAACCCGCAACGATCGCCCTGCCCAGCGATCCCGCCCTGGCCCGCATGGCCGATGGGCGCCACTACCCGCTGGTGCCCCAGGATCCGGCCGCCACAGCCCGCCTGCTGGTGGCGATGGAGGAGGCCCTGCGCGATCCCGCCACCCCCGCCGAGCAGCTGCCCCGGCTCGGACACCAGCAGCAGGTGATCTACCGGGTGCTCTCCCGGGATCCGCAGCGGGCCGCGGCGGTGGAGGCCCTGCTGCCCGAGCGCTGGCGCGGGGTGGCCCACCACCACCTGCAGGCGCGGCGCGAATTCCTGGCCATGCACCGCCACGACCGGCGGCCCACCAGCCTGCCCGCCTGGCGGATCATCCCGCCCGCGCCGGCCGAGGAGCTGCTCGCCCACTACCGCAAGGCGGCCGCTGCCACCGGCATCGACTGGGAGGTGCTGGCGGCGATCAACCTGGTGGAGTCGGGCATGGGCCGCATCGACGGCGTGTCGGTGGCCAACGCCCAGGGGCCGATGCAGTTCCTGCCCACCACCTGGGCCCAGCCCGGCGTGGGCGCGGGCAACATCCGCGACCCCCACGACGCCATCCAGGCCGCCGCCCGCTACCTGGTGCGCCGCGGCGGCCTGCAGGACATCCGCAAAGGGCTGTGGGGCTACAACAACAGCGACCGCTACGGCCGGGCCGTGCTCCACTACGCCGCCCTGCTCAAGGACGATCCGCGCGCCTACACCGGCCTCTACCACTGGGAGATCCACTTCCATGCCGAAGCCGGCGATCTTTGGCTGCCCGTGGGCTATGCCCAGAACCAGCCACTTGCCGTGACCACCTGGCTGCGACGGATGCCCGCCAGTGCCCCGCCGAAACCAGCCGGCTCAGCCGCCGCCGGCCCGCGGGCCCTCCAGTAGGCGCCAGGCAGCCAGCAGCGTGTCGGCATCACCGAGGTTGCCGGGGAACGTGACCACCGGCAGCCGGGGCACGGTGGCTTCCGCCGGCGTCAGCACAAGCGAAAGGCCGGGCAACAGCTGGCCCTGCAGCTCCACCAGGGCCAGGTCCAGCCCGTCAGCCAGCAGGGTGTGGCTGGTGATGCCCCCTTTGCTGATCAGGTAACCCAGCCGCGGCGCCGGCCGTGCCGCCAGCCGCGCCATCAGGCCCGCCAATGCCAACCCCAGCCGCCGCCGCTCGGCGGCATGGCGGCAGGGCAGCTCCCCACGGCTGGTGAACAGCACCGGCGTGCGGCCTTCCGCCAGCACCTCCTCCAGCCGCTCGGCCCACTGGTTCTCCAGGTTGGCCAACAGCTCCTCGGGCGCGGGGCCCTCAAGCACCCGCGCCAGCGTGGCCACCGGCAGTTCCAGACCACAGCAGCCAGGTTCGGCCAGCAGCCGCTCCAGCTGGGCGTCGGCCAGGGGCACATGGGAGCCCACCAGCACCAGCCCCGGCAGGTGCCGACCGGCACCATCGCGGCGGCGCAAGCCCGCCAGTCCAGCCGGATCCAGCGGCTGCTCGCCGAGCGCCACCAGGCCATTGAGCAGGCTGGCGGCGCACTGGAACAGGAACCGCCGCGGCCGGCCCCAGCGTTCGGCGGCAGCTGGCGCCGTGAGCTCCCGCACCGCGGCGCCCAGAGCCGCCAGTTGCCGCGGCCGCTCCGCATCCACCGCCACGCATGGATTGCCCTGCAAGCCGGCCAGGCGGGTGCAGAGCTGCTGGAGGCCGCCCGCCGCCGCCCGATCCAGCTCTGCCAGGCTGATCTGCTGCACCGCCGCCGCCGGGATGCGGCCGGCGCTCTTCTCCTCCACCCAGGCCGGCAGATGGCTGGTGCGGTAACCGAACAGCCGATCGCGGGCGAAGGGGGTGGTGTGCACCGGTTGGCCCTGGAACAGGTGCACCCCATCCCGGGTGGTGCGCCCCCCCGGCAGGAAGGCTGGGACCAGCAGGGTGGCGTCGAAGGGGCCGAGCTCTTCAGCCAGCACATCCACCTCCAGCGGGAAATGGCCGCGCAGGGTGGAATCGCCCCGGCTCACCAGCAGCCACTGCCCCAGCTCGCCAGCGGCCTGGGCCGCAGCCAGGGCCGGCCGCAGCTCCCGGCAGATGGCGCGCAACCGCTCCGCCGCCGCCAGCGGATCCAGGGCGCGGGTGTTGGCCAGCACAAAGAGGAAGGGGGATGGGTGGGCCAGACCCCGCCGCAGGGTGGCCCGATCCCAGCGCAGCAGCAGCGGACAACCATGCAGGGTCTGGGATCCGGTGGGGTCGTCGTCGAACACGACGATCTTGAGGGGAGCGGCCATGGCACCATCGTGCCGTGATCTGTCCTGAGCACAGCGAGCTGCAGGAGCTGGTGCGGGACCTGCACCGGCAGGCCACCCCCTGGCTGCCGGCCGGCTGCGGCAGCCGCCTCGACTGGGGTCCGGCGGTGCAGGCCGGGCCGGGCCGCAGCGAGCCCCTGGTGCTGAGCACCGCCCGGCTGAACCGGATCCTCCGCTTCAGCCCGGAGGACTTCACTGTGACCGTACAGGCGGGCACACCACTGCTGGTGCTGCAGCAGGAGCTGGCCCACCACCGGCAGTGGCTGGCCCTCGACTGGCCCTGGGGCAGCGGGCCGGACGGCAGCGCCAGCGGCAGCGTGGGCGGCCTGGTGGCCCGCGGCCTCGCAGGCGGCGCCCGCCAGCGCTACCTGGGGGTGCGCGACCAGCTGATCGGCATCGGCCTGCTGCGGGCCGATGGCACCGCCGCCCGGGCCGGCGGCCAGGTGGTGAAGAACGTGGCCGGCTACGACCTGATGCGCCTGCTCACCGGCAGCTGGGGCTCCCTGGCCCTGATCAGCGAGCTCACCCTGCGCACCCTCCCCCTGCCGCCTGAGCGCCGGGGGCTCTGGCTGCAGGGCCCGGCCGCCGAACTGGCGTCCATGGCCCGCTGGCTGCTCGATTCCAGCCTCAGCCCGGAGCGCATCGACTGGCAACAGAGCCTCTCCCCCAGCGGGCCCTGCCCGGGCCTGCTGCTCAGCCTGGCCAGCATCAGCGCCCAGACCCTCGACGAACAGATCGCCTGCATCCGCGAACGCGCCCCGGGCCTGGCGCTGGACTGCCTGGACGCCGACGCCCTGCGCATGCGCTTGGGGGAAGGTCTGGGCGGCGGCGACTCCCCTTCCTGGCTGCTGCGCCTGGGGGTGCGGGCGGCGGAGCTGGCCGGATTGCTGCAGGAGCCGGAGCTGGCGGCGATCGGCTGGAGCTTCGCCGCCGGCAGCGGTCTGGGCATGGCCTGGGCCGACGCCGACCAACTCGCCGACCATCAGGTGGCACGGCTGCGCCGCCGCTGCGGCGAACTGGGCGGCCATCTCACCGTGCTGCGTCAGCCCGCCGGCAGCCGCATACCGGCCTGGCTGGATGCGCGCTCACGGCCGGCGATCGAAGCGATCAAGCGTCAGTTCGACCCGAAGCAGCAGCTGGCGCGTGGGCGCCTGCCGGGCGTGGCGCCGGGGTTTCCAGGCTGACCGGCTCCAGAGCTGACAGCCACTCCAGCAGGGCGGCGTTCACCTGGTCGGGCACTTCGTCGTGGGGACAGTGGCCCGCCTCCAGCACCACCTCGCTGGTGGCCGCCGGGGCATGGCGCTGAAAGGCGGCGCGGCGACCGGCGGCGTTGATCCAGGGGTCGCGGATGCCCCAGAGCAGCAGCAGCGGGCAGGCCAGCTGGGCGAACAGCTCATCGAGGGGCTGGCCGCGGGGGATGTCGAACACGGTGCGGAACACCCCGAAGGCCCCTGGATCGAGCGACGGCCGGCGGATCGCCTCCACCAGGTCCTCATCCACGTTGCTGCGGTCGACGTACACCTGGTTCAGGGTGCGGCGGATGGTGGCCGGCCGGCGCATGTTTTCAAACAGCAGCCGCTGCAGCACCGGACTCTTCAGCAGCGCCCCACCGATCGTCTGGCGGGCGATCGCCCCCCAGCCCTGCGGAGGGGCCTGCTCATCGCTGAACGGCCCGGCGGCATTGAGCAGCACCACCCCCGCCGCCCCATCGCCCAGGGCGGCGCCGGCCGCCAGCGCGGCAAAGCCACCCAGGGAATTGCCCACCAGCACCGTGGGCCGGCCGATGCGCTCGGCCACGTAGGCGGCCAGCTGGTCGCGCCAGAGGGCCCCGCCGTAGGGCAGGCCGGCGGGCTTGGCGCTGCGGCCGAAGCCGAGCAGATCAAGGGCGTGCACCTCATGGCGCTCGGCCAGCACGGGGATGTTGAAGCGCCAGTGGTCGGTGCTGGCCCCGAAGCCGTGCACCAGCAGCACGGCCGGCCCCTCGGGCTGCTCCGGGCCGGCCCGCAAAGCATGCACCGGATGGCCGTGGTGGGTCCAGGGCTGAACCAGGGCGGAGGGGGTGAGCAAGGCCGGGCGGCGTGGGGACCGATGCTAGGGAGAATCGCCCAGGCCCCTTGCCCCTCGTCGGCCCCGACTGGTCCGCCCTGCTGCCGGGCATCGCCCTGTGGGCTCTGGCGCTCTATCTGCCCCTCAGCCTGCCGCTGGGCCGCCTGGAGGAGAGCCTGCAGGCCAGCGGCGTGGAACCGCAGTTGCAGCAGCTGCTGCTGGTGCTGGCCAGCCTGGCCCTGGCCCTGGCGGTGGGCACCCTCACCTGCCTCGCCCTGGGCTGGGCCCTCGGCCCGGGCTGGGCCGGCAGCCTGGGGCTGATCGCCGCCGGCTGGGGCCTGTTCACAGCGCTCGCCAGTCGAGCCAGGGGAGACGGGGAATGATCGCCGGGGTGGCGGCCCGGTAGGCGGCGTACTGCGGGTGGGCGACGGCCAGAGCCCGCTCCTCGCGGCGGGCCTTGCCCCCCAGCACCACGCAGAGGCCAAGCAGCAACCCCAGATGCAGCAGGCTGCCCATGGCCAGGGTCAGCCCCAGGGAGCAGAGCAGCACCGCCTGGTAGAGGGGATGGCGGCAGCGGGCGTAGGCCCCGCTGGTGACCAGGGCTGCCCCGGCCATCGGCTCCGGCAGGGGCGTGAGGCTGGAGCCCAGGCGCAACAAGGCCTGCAGGGCCAGAACCAGCCCGATCAGCAGCAGCACGGCACCGGCAAGGGCGAGCGGCAGGGGCCAGGCATAGCCCCAGCTGCCGGGGGCCGGCCAGGGCGGCAGGGCATGGGCCGCGATCAGCAGAATCTGGGCCAGAAGCCACCACTCCCCGCGGCGGTTGTCCAGCCAGCCGCCCCAGGTGAGCCCCCAGCGGCGCCAGAGGCTCTGCTCAGGTGGGCACTTCGGCGAGGGGGTCAAGGTCGGGGCCTCCGCTGTTGCCACGCAACACCAGGCGTAGCAGGATCGGCGCCAGGAAGGTGGTGCCGATCACCATCAGCAGGATGGCGGCCTCCAGGGGCTTGGTGAGCAGGCCGGCCTGGGTGCCGAGGCCGAGAAAGATCAGCCCCACCTCACCGCGGGGCATCATCCCCAGGCCCACCACCAGCCGGTTGGTCTTCTCCTTGCTCACATAACTCCAGCCGGCGGCGATCTTGCCGACGATGGCCACCGTGAGCAGGAAAGCGGCGATCACCAGGCCCTCACGGTTCTCCGGGTTGAAGGGGTTGAGCACCCCCAGGTCCATGCCGGTGCCGATCAGCACAAAGAAGATGGTGGCGAACAGGGCCACCAGCGGCTTCACGGCGGCGTCGATGGCGTGGGTGTGCTTCGAGCCGCTGAGGATCAGGCCGGCGGCGAAGGCCCCGAGGGCGGCCTCCAGGCCGATGGCCTGGGCGGCGAAACAGCAGAGCGTGAGCACCAGGAAGGAGGCCACGGCCGCTTCGCCGGGAGCCTTGAGCTGATCGAGCAACCAGTCGAAGGCCGGGGCAGCGGTGCGGCTCAGGAACAGGGCCGCCGCCACGAACACCCCGGCCGCCGCCACCAGCTTGAGAATCGGCCCCACAGCAAAACCGCCCCCGCCGGCCAGGCTCACCACCACCGCCAGGATCACGATGCCCAGGATGTCGTCGAGCACGGCGGCGCCGATCACCGTCTGCCCCTCGCGGGTTTTCAGGAACTTGAGCTCGCCGAACACGCTGGCGGTGATGCCGATCGAGGTGGCGGTCATGGCCGCCCCGGCGAACACCGCCGGAATCAGGGGCACATGGAAGAGGTAATACAGGCCCGCCGTGCCCAGGGCGAAGGGCAGCACCACGCCGGTCACCGCCACCGTGGTTGCCTGCAGGCCCACGGCCACCAGCTCGTCGAGCTCGCTCTCCAGGCCGGTGAGAAACAGCAGGGCGAACAGGCCGATCTGCGACACCGCCTGCAGGTTGGGGAAGGTTTCGCTGTAGAGCTCCTGCACCACCGCCGGGGTGATGTCGGCCAGGGAGCCCACCAGACCCAGCACGGCACCGCTGAGCTGGGCCTGGGCCTCGGGCGGCACGATCAGGTGCAGACCGGACACGCCGATCAGCACGCCGGCCACCAGCTCGCCGAGGATGGTGGGCAACTGGATGCGCACCATCAGTTCGGCCAGGGCCCTGGCGGCCAGAAAGATCACCACGAATTCCCCCACGGAGATGAGGGTTTCGGCCACTTCCAGCTGGTGGTTGCCCACCTCAAGCAGCAGAGCCGGCCAGGACATACACGCCTACAGGTGGGGCGACCCTAAGGCCACTGCTGAGGGACCTGGGCCGGTGTTCGCTTGCTGATGCCTAACCGGATCTTGACGTTCGGCGTGGCAGCCATCGCTACCGTCGAAACAACCTGATCGAGGCGGTCCCGTGCAGACCACCGGCACCTCCCACGCCCCGGATTCCCAGAACTTGCAGGCCCTCTCCAGCGCTGAACTCGAGCAGCTCGATGCCTGGTGGCGCGCCGCCAACTACCTGGCGGTGGGGATGATCTACCTGCAGGACAACCCCCTGCTCACGGAACCCCTCAAGCCCGAGCACATCAAGAACCGGCTGCTGGGCCACTGGGGCTCCAGTCCGGGCCAGGCCTTCATCTGGACCCACGCCAACCGGCTGATCCGCCAGCACAACCTGGACATGATCTACCTGTCCGGGCCGGGCCACGGCGCCCCGGGGGTGCTGGCCCCCACCTATCTGGATGGGTCGTACAGCGAGATCTACCCGGACAAGTCGCAGGACGCCGACGGCATGCGGCGGTTCATGAAGCAGTTCTCCTTCCCGGGGCACATCGGCAGCCACTGCACGCCAGAAACCCCCGGTTCGATTCACGAGGGCGGCGAGCTCGGTTATGTGCTCTCCCACGCCTGCGGCGCGGTGTTCGACAACCCGGACCTGATCGCCCTGGCCTGTGTGGGCGACGGTGAGGCCGAAACCGGCCCGCTGGCCACCAGCTGGCACATCAACAAATTCCTCAACCCGGTGAGCGATGGCGCCGTGCTGCCGGTGCTGCACCTCAACGGCTACAAGATCGCCAATCCCACCCTGCTGGCCCGCATCCCCCGCGATGAGCTGGCCAACCTGATGCGCGGCTACGGCTGGGAGCCGCTGTTCGTGGAGGGCAGTGAGCCGATGGCGATGCACGCGGCGATGGCCGCAGCGATGAACACCGCCATCGGCCGCATCCTGGCGATCCGGGCCGAGGCCCGGGCCAGCGGCGATCCCAGCAATGCCACCCGGCCTGCCTGGCCGATGATCGTGCTGCGCTCCCCCAAGGGCTGGACCGGTCCTCAGGCCCTGGGCGACAAGAAGATCGAGAACTTCTGGCGCGCCCACCAGGTGCCCCTGGCCAACCCCCGCAACGACACGGCCCAGCTGCAGCAGCTGGAGGCCTGGCTGAAGAGCTACCGCCCCTGGGAGCTGTTTGATGAGCAGGGCCGGCTGCAGCCGCACCTGCAAGCCCTGTCCCCCGAAGGCCCGCGGCGGATGGGCTCCAACCCCCATGCCAATGGCGGGCTGCTGCGCCGCAAACTGCAACTGCCACCGTTGGAGGCCTACGCCGTGCCGGTGGCCGTGCCGGGCCAGAGCGAGGCCGAGAACACCTACCCCCTGGGCGAGCTGCTGCGCGACGCGATCGTCGCCAACCCCGACGCGTTGCGGGTGTTCGGCCCCGATGAAACCGCCTCCAACCGCCTGCAGGCCATTTATGAGGTGAGCAAGAAGCTGTGGATGGAGGAGTTCCTGCCGGAGGACATGAACGGCAGCGAACTCTCCCGCAGCGGCCGGGTGGTGGAGATGCTCTCCGAGCACACCCTGGTGGGAATGATGGAGGGCTACCTGCTCACCGGCCGCTACGGCTTCTTCCACACCTACGAGGCCTTCGCCCATGTGATCGCCTCGATGTTCAACCAGCACGCCAAGTGGCTGGAGAGCTGCATCCACCACGCGCCCTGGCGGGCGCCGATCGGCCCCTGGACCTGCCTGATCTCCTCCACCGTGTGGCGCCAGGACCACAACGGTTTCACCCACCAGGACCCGGGCTTCATCGACCTGGCCGGCAACAAGAGCGGCGAGGTGGTGCGGGTGTACCTGCCCGCAGACGCCAACTGCCTGCTGGCGGTGGCCGAGGAAGCGCTGGTGGAGACCAATGTGTGCAACATCATCGTGAGTGACAAGCAGAGCCATCTGCAGTACCTCACCCTGGAGCAGGCCCGCGCCCACGTGGCCAAGGGCATCGGCCTGTGGAGCTGGGCCAGCAACGACGACAGCGGCACCGCTCCCGACGAACCGGACGTGGTGATGGCCTGCGCCGGCGACATCCCCACCAAGGAGACCCTGGCGGCGGTGGAGATCCTGCGCCGGGAGATCC
>JBIIXY010000146.1:0-4701 GCA_044347105.1 Prochlorococcaceae cyanobacterium | reverse complement strand
AGCAACGTGTGTTGATCTGTTTCACTGCCGTTGAGTGATGGCGAAGCCGCCGGCGGCTCACTCCACCGTGACGCTCTTGGCCAGGTTGCGGGGCTGATCCACATCCAGGCCGCGGTGGGCGGCGATGTGATAACTGAGCAGCTGCATCGGAATCACTGTGAGCAGCGGGCTGAGCAATTCGTCGAGCTCCGGCACCGGCAGCAGCACATCGAAGATCTCGCTGTCCGGGCAGGGCGGCGCCACACCGATCAGCTGGGCGTCGCGGGCCTTGGCCTCCTGGGCGTTGCTGAGCACCTTGTCGAACACCGTGCCCGGCACCGCAATCGAGACCACCGGCACCTTGGCATCGAGCAGGGCGATCGGGCCGTGCTTCATCTCGCCGGCGGGATACCCCTCGGCGTGGATGTAGCTGATCTCCTTGAGCTTGAGAGCCCCCTCCAGGGCGATCGGGAAGTTGATGCCTCGGCCCAGAAAGATCACATCCTGGGTGCTCTCGAACTGATGGGCCAGCGCGGCCGCCCGCTGGTCGTGATCCTCGATCAGCTGGCGCAGCTGCTCAGGGATCTGGCGCAACCCAGCCACCAGCCGCTGCAGCCGCTCACGGCTGATCGTGCCCCCACCGCCCTGCTGGCCCACCCGCCGCTCGGCAAAAGCCAGCGCCAGGCCATAGAACGCTAGCAGCTGGCCCATGAAGGTCTTGGTGGCCGCCACCCCCACCTCAATGCCGGCGCCGATGTCCAGCACCTGGTCCACCATCCGCCCCAGGGAGCTCTCCGGGCGGTTGGTGATCCCGAGCAGCCGCGGCGCATAAGCCGGATCAGCCACCAGCTGGCGCCGCTCCTGCTCCATCGCCAGGGCCGCCAGGGTATCAGCCGTTTCACCCGACTGGGTGACGCCGATCGTGAGCGTGTGGGGCCCCAGCGGCGGCGGCCCGTAGCGGAACTCACTGGCATAGAACACGCGGGTGGGGATGCCAGCCAGCTGCTCCAGCAGATGGGCGCCCACCTGGGCGGCATGGCGGCTGGTGCCGCAGGCCAGCACATCGATCCGCTCCACCCCCTCCAGCACCCCCTCATCCAGCGGCAGGGCCACCAGCCGCTCGCCGGCCTCGGGCAGATGGCGGGCCAGCCAGAGCGCGGCGGTTTCCGGCTGCTCGTGGATCTCCTTGAGCATGAAGTGGCGGAAGCTGCGCTTGTCCGCCACGTGCTCGGTGCCCGTGAGCAGGCTGGGGCTGCGCTCCACCCGCTCGCCGCCCTGGTCGTAGAGCTCGATCCCCAGGGGGGTGAGCAGGGCCGTCTCGCCGTCCTCCAGGGGCAGAATCGTGCGCGTGAAGCCGGCCAGGGCCGGGGTGTCGCTGGCGCAGAGGAATTCCCCCTCGCCCAGGCCGATCAGCAGAGGCGCCGCCTTGCGCGCCACCACCAGCGCTCCCGGCGCCTCAGCCCACACCACCGCCAGGGCGTAGGCCCCCTGCAGCTGGGGCAGCACCGCCCGCACCGCCTCCAGCAGCAGGGCCCCGCCCGGCCGCCGGCCGGCGGCCTGCAGCCGCTCCAGTTCCAGCCCAAGCAGGTGGGGGATCACCTCGGTGTCGGTGTCGCTGCGGAACACCACGCCCCGCACCTGCAACGCCTCGCGCAGGCTGCGGTGGTTCTCGATGATGCCGTTCTGCACCACCGCCACCCGTCCGGAGCCGTCGAGATGGGGGTGGGCGTTGCGCTCCTCCGGCTTGCCATGGGTAGCCCAGCGGGTGTGGCCGATGCCGCACTGGCCCGAGGCACCATGGGCCTCGTAGCGGGCTGTGAGGTTCACCAGCTTGCCCTCGGCCCGCAGGCAGTGCAGCGCCCCACCGCCTCCGGCGGCGCCCTCCACCGTGGCGATGCCGGCCGAGTCGTAGCCGCGGTACTCCAGCTGGCGCAGGCCCTCCAGCAGCAGGGGAGCCGCCTCCCGCGAACCGATCAGGGCAACGATCCCGCACATAGGGGCCCGCAGGCAGAAATGAACAACAAAAAAGCCCGGACGGGGCCGGGCCTGAGCTTATGGGACGCGAGCGGGGAGAATGGCTCTCAGTAGGCCAGACCCATCGAGCGGGTGGTCTCGTCGCCGAGATACACGCGGATGCTGAGGAAGTCGGTGGGGCAGGCGGTTTCGCAGCGCTTGCAGCCCACGCAATCCTCGGTGCGGGGGGAGGAGGCGATCTGTCCGGCCTTGCAGCCATCCCAGGGCACCATCTCAAGCACATCGAGGGGGCAGGCACGCACGCACTGCGTGCAGCCGATGCAGGTGTCGTAGATCTTGACGGCGTGGGACATCTGAACTCCGGAGGTGCTGAGACTCGGCGTCCCGCCAAGGTACCCAACACCTTCGGACCCGCTGGCCCGCTGGCCGCAGCCCGTCACCCTTGTTCATACGTCGCCGGGTCGGCGGGCAGGGTGACCCGTAGAGTGCCTCGACTCTCACAGCGGCCATGTCCCAGGAAGCGATCTTTGAGAAAGTGCGCTCGATCGTTGCCGAACAGCTCAGCGTTGACGCTGGCGAGGTGAAGCCCGAGTCGAACTTCCAGAACGACCTCGGCGCCGACTCCCTCGACACGGTCGAGCTGGTGATGGCCCTGGAGGAGGCCTTCGACATCGAAATCCCCGACGAGGCCGCCGAGGGCATCACCACCGTGGGTGACGCCGTCAAGTTCATCCAAGAGAAGCAGGCCTGAGCCGCTCCATGGTTGAGGGTCTCCAGCGCGTCGTCGTCACCGGGCTCGGCGCGGTCACACCGATCGGCAACGACGTGCCCAGCTACTGGGAGGGCTTGGCAACCGGCCGCAACGGCGTGGCACCGATCACCCTGTTCGATGCAGCCCGGCACGCCTGCCGCTTCGCCGCCGAGGTGAAGCAGTTCGATCCCAGCGGCTGGCTGGAGCCGAAGGAGACCAAGCGCTGGGATCGCTTCTGTCAGTTCGGCGTGGTGGCCGCCAAGCAGGCCATTGCCGACTCCGGCCTCACGATCGACGACCGCAACGCCCAGCGCATCGGCACGGCGATCGGCTCCGGCGTGGGCGGCCTGCTGATGATGGAGACCCAGGCCCAGGTGCTCAGCGAGCGCGGCCCGGACCGGGTGAGCCCGTTCTGCGTGCCGATGATGATCCCGAACATGGCCACCGGCCTGACGGCGATCGCCCTCGGCGCCAAGGGGCCGAGCAGCGCGGTGGCCACCGCCTGTGCCGCCGGCTCCAACGCCATCGGTGATGCCTACCGCCTGATCCAGCTGGGCCTGGCCGACGCCATGGTGTGCGGTGGCGCCGAATCGGCGATCACCCCCCTCGGCGTGGCGGGCTTCGCCAGCGCCAAGGCCCTCTCCTTCCGCAACGACGACCCGGCCACCGCCAGCCGCCCCTTCGACGCCGAGCGCAACGGTTTCGTGATCGGCGAAGGGGCCGGCATTCTTGTTCTGGAAAGCCTTGACCACGCCAGGGCCCGGGGCGCCCGGATCCTGGCCGAGGTGGTGGGCTACGGCATGACCTGCGACGCCCACCACATCACGTCTCCCTCCCCCGGCGGGGTGGGAGGCGCCGAGGCCATGCGCCTCGCCCTCCAGGACGCCCGCCTGGAGCCCGAGGCCGTGGACTACGTCAACGCCCACGGCACCAGCACCCAGGCCAACGACAGCAACGAGACCGCCGCCATCAAGGCGGCCCTCGGGGACCATGCCTACCGGATCCCGGTGAGCTCCACCAAGTCGATGACCGGCCATCTGCTGGGTGGCAGCGGCGGCATCGAAGCCGTGGCAGCCATCCTGGCCATGGAGCACGGCCTGGTGCCGCCTACGATCAACTACAGCAATCCGGATCCGGCCTGTGATCTGGACGTCGTGCCCAATCAGGCCCGAGACTCGACACTCAATGTTGTGCTCTCCAATTCCTTCGGATTCGGCGGCCACAACGTCTGTCTGGCATTCCGGCGCATGAGCTGACACCCCAGCAGCTTCCCCTCCCTGCAGCCCGCGTCTGCGTTTCAGCCGCGCAATCTTCTTTCCTCGCTCCTCCCCGATGGTCGCCGCCCCCTCCTCCCCCACGTCCTCCGCCAATGAGCTGGAGTCGCTGTGCATCAACAGCATCCGCTTCCTGGCCGTTGACGCGATCAACAAGTCGAATTCCGGCCACCCGGGGCTGCCGATGGGCTGCGCCCCGATGGCCTATGCCCTCTGGCACAAGACCCTCCGGCACAACCCCAAGAACCCCCAGTGGTTCAACCGCGACCGCTTCGTGCTCTCAGCCGGCCACGGCTGCATGCTGCTCTACGCCCTGCTGCACCTCACCGGCTACGACTCGGTGACGATCGAGGACATCAAGCAGTTCCGCCAGTGGGGATCCAAGACCCCCGGGCACCCCGAAACCTTCGAGACCCCCGGCGTTGAAGTGACCACCGGCCCGCTGGGTCAGGGCATCGCCAACGCCGTGGGCCTGGCCATGGCCGAAGCCCATCTGGCCGCCAGGTTCAACAAGCCCGATTGCAAGCTGGTCGACCACTACACCTATGTGCTCATGGGTGACGGCTGCAACCAGGAGGGTGTGAGCGGGGAAGCCGCCTCCCTGGCCGGTCACCTGGGCCTGGGCAAGCTGATCGCCCTCTACGACGACAACCACATCACCATCGACGGAAACACCAACGTTTCCTTCACCGAGGATGTGCTCAAGCGCTACGAGGCCTATGG
>JBIIXY010000054.1:0-14871 GCA_044347105.1 Prochlorococcaceae cyanobacterium | reverse complement strand
GAACACGGTGGAGCGCTGCGGGTCGATGCCGCAGGCCAGGTACAGCGCCGCCGTGGAGAGGGTGTCCTCGGCGAGCAGCTCGGGACGGTGGGGCACCGTGATCGCATGCAGGTCCACCACGCAGAAATAGGTGTCGTGGCTGTCCTGCAGATCCACCCAATTGCGAATGGCTCCGAGCCAGTTGCCCAGGTGCAGGGCGCCGGTGGGCTGGACGCCGGAAAGGACCCGGGGCTTGGGCATCGGTCTGTGCTCAGCTCTCGGCAGGGGTGGTGTCGGCTTCGGGTTGTTCCGCCGCAGCAATCTCAGCGGCCGGGACATCACTGGCCTCTGGGGTCGCCTCGCCGGTCAGCTCCGGCCCTTCTGCGGCTGCTTCGGCAGGGCTGGCTTCTGCGGCTTCAGCGGTGGCTGCCGGGGCTGGCCGGGATGGCCTGGCGAAGGGGTCTACCCGGGGGGCGCGCTCACCGCCAGCGCGGCGGGGAGGGCGGCCGCCTTCGCGATTGCCTGCCTGGGCCCGCTGCTGCTCCACCAGCTCATCCAGCTTGCCCTCCTCCAGCATCTGGCCGAGGGTGCGCACGCAGAAGCCCAGCACGGCCACCGTGGAGCGCAGGCGGAACGCCTCCTGGAGGGCCCGGGCCGAGCGCATTTCGTTGTCGCTCAGCCGGATGCGGAAACCACCGGGCTCACGGTTGCCACCAGCGCGGGCGCCCTGGGGTGGCGTTGTGCTCGTCTCGTCGGCCATGACGGCAACCTGGGAATCAGGCGCAAGTGTGCCGCATCGACAGCCATGTTCCACGCAACCACAGCAGCTGGTGTGGATCCCGGGTTCCAGCCCGCCCCAGCACCAGCAACGGCAGGCGCCGTTCCCCATCACCGTTGAGTTGCGCGCGGTAGCGGGAGACGAGCTCGAGGTAGCGCTTCAGGGTCCAGTCGCCGGGATCCTTCTCCCGCTGCTGCCAGTGGCGGCGCAACGCCTGCTGGCAGGCCTCGCTACCGAACTCCTGCCAGCAGAGACATTCGGCCAGCCAGCCAGCGTGGCCCCGCTCCAGCCACTCGCGGTAGCGCACGAGCTCGGGAGCCTCGGCGCTGGCGTCCGGGGGCAGGATCGCAGCCAGCTGGGCCATGGGCACCCGGCGCAGCCGCAGCCAGCAGCGCTCCAGTAGTGCCACGGGCAGGTTGCCGGTCCAGCCATCGGCGGCCGAGAGCTCAGCCTGCCAAGCCTGCAACAGCTGCCACTGGCGCGGCGTGAGGCCAGCCAGCATGTCCGCACCCTCCACGGGACAGCCGCTGCGCTCAGCCATCGCCGTTGCCCGCGGTGCGGAACCGGACCTCCGCCCCCTGCTCGACACCCATCCCCGGCTTCAGCCTCAGATCCAGCCGGTCGGTCATCCGGTTGGGGGGCCAGGCCACGGTGGATCCAAACTGTTTCACTGCCAACCTATCGGCAGCGGGCCTGGTCTGGACACGGGGTGTTGAGCTAAAGAGACGGTGATCGCATCGAGGGCGTTGACCACCCCGCAGCCCGCCAGCAGCTCGTCCAGCTCACCGGTCCTCTCTCCGCTGAGCAGCGCCGCCGCATCGTCTTTGCGGGATCAGGTCTGGCGCCGACTCTGGCCCATGGCCGCCGTGGCGGTGGGCGGTGGAGTGCTGCTCGACGGCCTGGGCCAGGTGCTGCATGCGCCCGTGCTGGCCGCTTCCACAGCCACCGCCGGACTGCTGTTGCTGAGGAGTTGGTCGCAGAACGGGGGTCGCGCCGGCGGCTTGGCCGACACCAGCACGGCGGGCTGGCTGCAGCGGCTGGAGCGCCTGCACCAGCAGTTCGAGCAGTTCGATCCCGCAGGGGACGCCAGCCGCCGTCGGGGCGAGTTGGAGCAGCAACGGGCCCAGATCGAGCGGCCCGGACTCCATCTGGGCCTGGTGGGTGCCTGCCCGGAGGATTCCTCCTGGCGCGCCCAGGTGGCGGCAAGCCTGCGCGGACCCTCCGCCCTCAGCCTGCACTGGAGTCGCCCCCTGCCGCCGGCGACCGATCAATGGCGCTGGCCGGAGCCCTTTGCCAGCTGCGACATCCTTCTCTATGGGCTGAAGCCGCCGCTGCTGGCAGCCGACCTGCGCTGGATTCAGGCGGTGCCCGCCAACCAGCCCCTGGTGTTGCTGGTGGAGGTGCCCAGCCAGGCGGCCGGTGCTGCGGTGGCCGCTGAACTGCGGGCGCAGCTGCCGGCCGCTGCCGATCTGGAGCTGATCTGCTGGCACGACCTGGCCTCCCTGCGTGCCCAGTTGGCCTGCTTCGGCTCCCGCTGGGCCGGGGAAGCTTCCCGGTTGCGCAACCAGCGCCAACAGCGTTGCCTGGCCGCCCTGCACGGCCGCTGGCAGGGGCAGCTGGAAGGTCTGCGCCGGGGCCGCTTCCAGCAGCTGCAGCAACGCACCCAATGGCTGGTGGCCGCCGGGGTGGCGGCTGCCCCGCTGCCCAGCCTGGACCTGCTGGTGCTGGCGGTGGCCAATGGCCTGATGGTGAAGGAGATGGCCCGGCTGTGGGACTGCCCCTGGGGCGCTGAGCAGCTGCAGGCCACGGCGGTGGAGCTGGCCCGGGCCGCCCTCACCCTGGGAGTGGTGGAGTGGAGCAGCCAGGCTCTGGCCGGCGTGGTGAAGTGGCATGGCCCCACCTGGCTCTTGGGCAGCGCCGTGCAGGCCCTCAGTGCCGCTTATCTCACCCGGGTGGTGGGCAGGGCGATGGCCGATACCCTGGCCCGCTCGGTGGGCGTGGCCGAACCCGACCTGGAGCGCATCCGGCGGGAGGCCCCGCTGCTGGTGGCCCAGGCGGCGGAAGCGGAGAAGCTCGACTGGGTGGCGTTTCTGGGGCAGGGCCGCCAGTGGCTGGCCGAGCAGGCCAGGGCCAGCCGGCCCGTGCCCCTGAACACAGTTTGAAGGCGTGTAACAACGCTGCTTGAAGCGCTGTGAAGCAACTGGGCGAATGATTGCGCCCGTGCTTGATCGGGAATGCCGTAGTTAGGTTTTATTGACCACAGCTCCTCTCGCTGTGGCCGTTCTCCTCGTTCTTCTTCACTCTTTTCACTGCTGTCTGCATTGAGGACTGTGCCATGACCACTGCCATCCGCAGCGGCACGAGCAGCAACTGGCAGAACTTCTGCCAGTGGGTCACCTCCACCAACAACCGCCTCTATGTGGGCTGGTTCGGGGTGTTGATGATCCCCTGCCTCCTGGCCGCCACGATCTGTTTCATCATTGCCTTCATCGCCGCCCCGCCGGTGGATATCGACGGCATCCGCGAACCGGTTGCCGGCTCGTTCATCTACGGCAACAACATCATCTCCGGTGCCGTGGTGCCCTCCAGCAACGCCATCGGCCTGCACTTCTACCCGATCTGGGAAGCCGCCTCCCTGGATGAGTGGCTCTACAACGGCGGCCCCTACCAGCTGGTGGTGTTCCACTTCCTGATCGGCATCTCGGCCTACATGGGTCGCCAGTGGGAGCTCAGCTACCGCCTGGGCATGCGCCCCTGGATCTGTGTGGCCTACAGCGCCCCTCTATCGGCCGCCTTCGCCGTGTTCCTGATCTATCCCTTTGGTCAGGGGTCCTTCTCCGATGGCATGCCCCTGGGGATTTCCGGAACCTTCAACTTCATGCTGGTGTTTCAGGCCGAGCACAACATCCTGATGCACCCCTTCCACATGCTGGGTGTGGCCGGTGTGTTCGGTGGCAGCCTGTTTTCCGCCATGCACGGTTCGCTCGTCACATCCTCGCTGGTGCGGGAGACCACTGAGAATGAAAGCCAGAACTATGGCTACAAGTTTGGCCAGGAGGAAGAGACCTACAACATCGTGGCCGCCCACGGCTACTTCGGTCGGCTGATCTTCCAGTACGCCAGCTTCAACAACAGCCGCAGCCTGCACTTCTTCCTGGGTGCCTGGCCCGTGGTGGGCATCTGGTTCACCTCCATGGGCATCAGCACCATGGCGTTCAATCTCAACGGCTTCAACTTCAACCAGTCGATCCTGGATGCCCAGGGTCGGGTGCTGCCCACCTGGGCCGACGTGCTGAACCGCGCCAACCTGGGCATGGAAGTGATGCACGAGCGCAATGCCCACAACTTCCCCCTGGATCTGGCCACCACCTCCGCCCTGCCAGTGGCGCTCACGGCTCCGGCCATCGGCTGATGGCTGATTCGCCGCGCTGACGGATCCACCGTTGGTTGGTCGGTCTCAGGCACCCGCCTCAGGGCGGGTGCCTTCTTCGCGGGCTGCCGACCTTCGCCCTGCCATCATCGCCAGACACCATGGGCTGTCACGGAGCAGGTTCTTGCTGGAGCTGGATTCAACGGTTGTCTTTGCCTTCCTGCTCACCCTGGGCGCTGGTCTCTCCACGGGATTGGGCAGTGCCCTCGGCCTGCTCAACCGTGGTTTCAGCCCGCGTGTGCTCACCCTTGCCCTGAGCTTTTCGGCGGGGGTGATGCTCTACGTCTCCTTCGTGGAGATCTTTCCGAAGGCCCGGCAGTCGCTCAGCAGTGCCCTGGGCTCCACCCCCGGCTACTGGGCGACGGTGCTGGCCTTCTTCGGCGGCATTGTTGCGATTGCCCTGATCGATCGGCTCCTGCCCCGGCACGAGAACGGTCTCACGCCTGCCCTCCAGGGCCTGGGGCGGACCAGCCGTTCCAACCCCGACCTGCTGCGCACCGGTCTGTTCTCGGCCCTGGCCATTGCCATTCACAACTTTCCCGAGGGCCTGGCCACCTTCATTGGTGCCCTCTCCAGTCCTCGGCTGGGCATCGGTATCGCCATCGCCATCGCCATCCACAACATTCCCGAGGGCCTGGCGGTGTCGGCTCCGATCTATTACGCCACCGGCAGCAGGCGGAAGGCCTTCTGGATTTCCCTGGCCTCCGGCCTTGCCGAGCCGGTGGGGGCCGTGGTGGGCTTCGTGTTCCTGGGAACGATGCTCAACGACCTGGTGCTGGGCCTGGTGTTTGCCAGCGTGGCCGGCGTGATGATCTACATCTGCCTCGACGAGCTGCTGCCCACCGCCCAGCGCATGGGATCGCACCACCACCTGATGATCGGCGGCGTGCTGGCCGGCATGGTGGTGATGAGTCTGAGCCTGTTGCTGCTGATCTGACGGACGGCGCTCCCCGCTTTTCCCGCTGTGCCTCCTGCGACCTCCGCCTTGTCTGCCTCGCGTCAGCAGCGCTGGCCCTGGTGGCCGCTGCTGCCGCTCTACCCCTATGGACAGCGCCGCACCCTGGTGCGGGAGCTGATCCCCGCTCAGGTGTGGAGCTTTGAGCAGCTGCAGGGGATCTTCTATGTGGCGGTGCCAATCCGCATGACGGTCCTGCGTCTGCGGGAGGGACTGCTGCTCTACGCACCCCTGCCGCCCACCGCTGAGCTGCTGGCGGCCGTGCGCGAGCTGGAGCGGCGATATGGCCCCGTGGTCACGATCGTGCTGCCCACCGCCTCAGGCCTGGAGCACAAGCTGCCCACCCCCGCCCTGGCCCGGGCTTTCCCCGCCGCCGCGGTGTGGGTGGCACCGGGCCAGTGGAGCTTCCCCCTCTCCCTGCCCCCCAGCTGGCTCGGATTCCCACCGGGTCGCACCCGGGTGCTGTTCGAGCAGGGGCTGCCCCACACCGACGCGCTCGATTGGTGCGGACTTGGCCCCTTGGATCTGGGCCTGGGCACGTTCATGGAGGTGGCCTGCCTGCACCGGGCCAGCGGCAGCCTGCTGCTCACCGATGCCCTGGTGGCCATCGGCGCCGATCCGCCACCTGTGTTCGACGCCGACCCCACGCCCTTGCTGTTCCATGCCCGTGACCGGGGCGATGAGCCCCTGGAGGACACGCCGGAGCGCCGCTGTCGCGGTTGGCAGCGGCTGGTGCTGTTTGCCTCCTACCTGCGGCCGGCACCGCTGGAGGTGCCGGGGTGGGGTGAGGTGCTGGCCCAGGCGATGGCCCCAGGGCTGCGCCGGCCGCAGACCTACTTCGGCCTCTATCCCTTTCGCTGGCAGCCCGACTGGCAAGCGGCGTTCCGCGAGCTGGTGCCTGGCGACCAGCCCCGCCTGCAGGTGGCACCGGTGCTGGAGCGGCTGGTGTTTCCCCGCTGCCGGGGCGCCCTGGTGGAGTGGATCGGCCAGCTGGCCAGGTTGCCCGACCTGCGCTGGCTGATCCCCGCCCACTACGAAGCGCCGGTGGCCTGCGATGGGGGTGAGCTCGCTCAGCTTGCCCAGCACCTCGCCAGCCGCCCCTGGGCACCCGAGAGAGGCAGCTGGACCACCCTGGCCCGGATTGATCAAACCCTGCTGAAACTGGGCCTGGTGCCGCGCTCGCCCCAGGCCTGAAACGCTCAGAGGCGCAGGGGACCGGGATCGGCGTCGTAGTCGTCGCTGCCGCCGCTGGCGATCAGGCTGGCCTCCAGTTCCATGCGCTGTTCCATCTGGCGCAGGAAATAGCCGGTCATCATCGCCGAGGCCAGCAGGCTGGCCAGGTTCTCGCGGTTGGTCTGCACCTTCACCTCGAAGTGCTCGCCGGGCAGCATCCCCAGCAGACCCTGCACGTTGTGGCGAATGATGTCCTGAATCTCGCCGCTGGCCGAGCGGGCCACCCGTTGCAGCACATCCGGGGACTGCTCCTGGAGGTACTGGATCAGGGCATTGCCACTGATCGATTCGTTGTCGCTCGTCAGGAACTCCGGGTTGAACATGCCTCGGTGTGCGCTGCGTCACTTGTGCAGCCTAGTCGAGTTACCCTGCAGCTCCAGACGCCGGCTCAGTGGGGGAGAACCGAATCGGCCCGAACCGACTCAGGGGCCAGTAGCGCAGCACCGCCGTGCCGATCAGCTGCTCCTCCGGCAGGGTGCCCCAGAGGTGGGAGTCGAGGCTGGCATTGCGGTTGTCGCCGAGCACCAGCAGTTCGCCGGGGGGCACGGTGAGCTCGGGCAGGTCGTAGTTCATCGGTTCGGCCCGCCAGTCGGGCTGCACCACCTGGCCATTGCGCCAGAGCCGGCCGTCACGCACGGCGATGCGATCGCCCGGCAGTCCCACCAGCCGCTTGATCAGGGCTGTCTCCCCGCCATAGCCCGCTGCCTGCAGTTGCGCAGGCGGGTGGAAGACCACCACCGTGCCGGCAGGCAGGGGCCGGTGCAGGCGCACCCGCAGCTTCTCCACCAGCAGCCGGTCCTCCAGTTGCAGGGTGGGCAGCATCGAGCCGGAGGGAATCCAGCGCGGTTCGATCACGACCCAGCGCAGCACAAGGGCCAGGGCCACCCAGATCAGCACGGAGCGCAGCTGGCGCCCCAGTCCTGCCGCTGGGCCGGAGCTGGGATCGGGTGTGGGGTGGGCAGCCTGGGACAAGAGGCGGAGGAAGGAAGATGGACATCCATGCTGAACCCCAGCACTGCCGTTGGCTCCAGCCGCTCCAGCTTCACCCGATCCCTGCCTCGCCGGCCGCAACCTGCAGGCGGCCCTGTGGCTGCTCGAGGCGCTGGTCGATGGCGGCGTGGCCCACTGGGTGGTGTGTCCGGGCAGCCGCTCCGGCCCTCTGGCCAGTGCCCTCGGCCTGCTGCTGGCGAGCGGACGGGGCTGCCTGCACACCGCCATCGACGAGCGCTCGGCCGCCTTCTTTGCCCTTGGCCTGGGTCTGGCCAGTGGCGAGCCGGCTGCGGTGATCACCACCTCCGGCACAGCGGTGGCCAACCTGTTGCCCGCGGCGGTGGAAGCTGATCACGGCGGCGTGCCCCTGCTCCTGCTCAGTGCCGACAGGCCCCAGCGGCTCAAGGGCTGCGGCGCCAACCAGACGGTGAACCAGGAACGCTTCCTCACCCCCTCGGTGCGCTGGTTCGGCCAGGGAGATCCCCGCGGTCTGGCGGCGATGGACCCCGCTTGTCTGGCCGGCCTGGCCACCCAGGCCCTCGGCCACTGCCGCAGCGGGGCCGGTGTGCCGGCGGGGGCGGTGCATCTCAATCTGCCTTTCGAGGAGCCGCTGCATGCCGATGGCACAGCCTTGCGCCAGCTGACCCCCAGGCAGCCAGCTGCCCCTGTGCCCGAGGACCCGGGCCCTCAACCCTCTGCCTCTGCCCACTCCTCGGCGCCACTGGGGTTGGCGGGCCTGGATCCCGACCGTCCCGGTGTGGTGGTGGCCGGTCCCTGGCGCGGCCATCCCAGCACCTGGCCTGGCTTCCTGGCGGCACTCAAGCGCTGGCAGGCGCGCACGGGCTGGCCCGTGCTGGCCGATGGTCTGAGCGGGTTGCGCGGCTCCCCCGGGCTCGATCTGGTGGCCGGCTACGACCTGGTGGGCCCCGTGCTGTCTGCCCCCCTGGCCACCCAGCTGGCGGACCTGCAGGTGCTTCGGCTTGGACCGTTGCCGGCCAGCCGCCGGCTGCAGGCCCTGCTGGAGGCCTGCGGCGGATTCCAGCTGCTGCTGAGCGAGGGGGACCCCCGGCCCCTCGACCC
Organism: Prochlorococcaceae cyanobacterium; assembly: GCA_044347105.1. Classification (GTDB taxonomy): domain Bacteria; phylum Cyanobacteriota; class Cyanobacteriia; order PCC-6307; family Cyanobiaceae; genus NIES-981. Next base: position 6,426 of record JBIIXY010000054.1, on the reverse strand, counting down.
CCTGGGCTGCTGCACCAGCCAGTGCTCGGCCGGTCTGGCCGGCTGGCTGGCCCAGCTGGATCCGCGTTGCCTGGCTGGATTGCCCTCGGCCCTGTGCGAGCGCCTTGCAGAGCACTGGCGCCAGCTGGAGGAACAGCTGCAGGCCCTGCTGGATCAGCAGTTGCTGGATGGCCCGGCCCATGGGCCTCCAGCCTGGGGCGAGCCCGCTCTGGCCCGTCGCCTCAGCCGGTTGCTGCCCGCCGCCGTGCCGCTGGTGCTGGCCAACAGTTCGCCGGTGCGCGACTGGGAGACCTTCACGGACAGCCGCGGCCCGGCCCGGCGGCTGCTGGGCTGCCGCGGAGCGTCGGGCATCGACGGCACGCTCTCGATCGCCTGTGGGGTTGCGGAGGCGGCCGGCCGGGCGGTGCTGGTGAGCGGGGATCTCGCCCTGCTGCACGACAGCAACGGCTGGCTGTGGCACCGGCAGTTGTCCGGCCGCCTGCTGGTGGTGCTGATCGACAATGGCGGCGGCGGCATCTTCGAGCAGCTGCCGATCCGGCCCCAGGAGCCATCCCCGCTGGATTTCGAGCGCCTGTTCGCCATGCCCCAGGCGGTGGATCAGGCCGCCCTGGCCGCCGCCCATGGGGTGCCCAGCCGGCAGGTGGACAGCTGGGCGGGGCTGGAGGCGGGCCTGGCCTGGGGGCTGGAGCAGCCGCTGGCCCTGCTGGTGCTGCGCACCGACCGCCGCGCCGACGCGGCCTGGCGCCAGGCCCTGCGCAGAATGGCCTGCTCCCTGGCCGATTCGCCATGAGCGTTGCCTGGCAGCCCGCCGGCTCCTACGAGGACATCCGCCTGGAGCTGAGCGAGGAGGGCATCGCCCGGATCACGATCAACCGGCCCCACAAGCGCAACGCCTTCCGGCCGCGCACCGTGGCCGAACTCTGCGACGCCTTTGCCCGGGTGCGCGACAACCCCCGCATCGGCGTGGTGTTGTTCACCGGCGCCGGTCCAGCGGCCGATGGTGGCTGGGCCTTCTGCGCCGGCGGCGACCAGAGCGTGCGCGGCGAAGGCGGCTACGTGGACGAGGACGGCCTGCCCCGCCTCAATGTGCTCGACCTGCAGCGGTTGATCCGCAGCCTGCCCAAGGTGGTGATCGCCCTGGTGGCCGGCTACGCGATCGGCGGCGGCCAGGTGCTGCATCTGCTCTGCGATCTCTCGATCGCCGCCGAGAACGCCCGCTTCGGCCAGACGGGGCCGCGGGTGGGCAGCTTCGACGGCGGTTTCGGTGCCGGCTACCTGGCCAGGGTGGTGGGGCAGCGCAAGGCCCGCGAGATCTGGTTTCTCTGCCGTCAGTATTGTGCCGCCGAGGCTCTGGAGATGGGCCTGGTGAACGCGGTGGTGCCCCTCGATCAGCTGCAGGAGGAAGGGGTGCGCTGGGCCCGGGAGGTGCTGCAGCACAGCCCCACGGCGATCCGCGTGCTCAAGGCGGCCTTCAACGCCGAAACCGACGGGTTGGCCGGCATCCAGGAGCTGGCCGGCCAGGCCACCCACCTCTTCTACCGAACGGCGGAGGGCCAGGAGGGGCGCAACGCCTTTCTGGAGAAGCGTCCACCCGACTTCTCCAGCGAGCCCTGGCTACCTTGAGCTGCGGATCTGAAGCACCCAGCAACGGACGGATGGCCGCCCTCAGGACTCCTGCCATCAGCACGCAGCCCCTGGTCTGGGCTGCTGTGGTCAGCGGGCTGGCCAGCAGCCTGGGCGCCCAGGCTCCCCTGCTGGCCGCCCCGCTGGCGACTGAGCAGCTGTCAGCTGATTCCGCCCCGGCGGCGGCCGTCCTGGGCGGAGACCTGAGCGTGCGCGCCCCCTTTGCGCCTGAACCCGCCCCAGCCCCAGTGGCGGTGCGCCTGGAGCAGGAGGCTGGGCAGCGCGAACTGGTGCTGGACCGGCGCCGGCGTGAGCTGCGGGTGATGGAGAACGGCCAGGCACTGCGGCGCTTCCCGGTGGCGGTGGGCCGCCCGGGCTGGGAGACACCGGTGGGCCGCTTCGCAGTGATCGAACTGGTGGCCGATCCCAGCTGGGAGCATCCGGCCACCGGCGAAACGGTGCCGCCTGGCCCAGCCAACCCCCTGGGCAGCCGCTGGATCGGTTTTCACCGCGATTGCCAGGGCCGCTCCGGCTTCAACGGCCGCGAACATCTGGTGGTGAAGGGCTGCGTGAGCTCCGGCTTCCATGGCACGCCCAATCGCGACAGCGTGGGGCAGGCCGTGTCCCACGGCTGCGTGCGCCTGTTCGACGAACACGTGCAGGAGCTGTTCAAGCTGGTCCGCCTCGGCACCCCCGTCACCGTTCTGCCCTGATCCCAGGAGGCGGGGGTGAAGATCACCCTTACAGTTGCGCCCACCTGGTGAGTGGTAGAGATGCGCATCCTGTTCGCCGCAGCTGAGTGCGCACCCCTGGTGAAGGTGGGTGGCATGGGCGATGTGGTGGGTTCCCTGCCCCCGGCCCTGGCCCGGCTCGGCCATGACGTGCGCGTGATTCTGCCGGGCTACGGCCGGTTGTGGTCGCGGCTGCAGATCCCCTCCGAACCGGTGTGGCGGGGCCACACGATGGGTAACGATTTCGCCGTGTTCGAAACCCGCCATCCCAGCACCGGTCTGCCCCTGTACCTGGTGGGCCATCCAGTGTTCGACGCCGAGCGCATCTACGGCGGCGACGACGAGGACTGGCGTTTCACCTTCTTCGCCAGCGCCACCGCTGAATTCTGCTGGCACCACTGGAAACCCCAGGTGCTGCACTGCCACGACTGGCACACCGGCATGCTGCCGGTGTGGATGCACCAGGACCCGGAGATCAGCACGGTGTTCACCATCCACAACCTTAAATATCAGGGCCCCTGGCGCTGGAAGCTCGACCGCATCACCTGGTGCCCCTGGTACATGCAGGGTGACCACACGATGGCGGCGGCCCTGCTCTATGCCGACCGGGTGAATGCGGTGTCGCCCACCTATGCCCAGGAGATCCGCACCGCTGAGTATGGCGAGAAGCTGGAGGGTCTGCTCAATTTCATCAGCGGCAAGCTGCGCGGCATTCTCAATGGCATCGATGTGGATGACTGGAACCCGGCCAGCGATGCCGCCCTGCCGGCCCGGTTCACGGCCGGCGACCTGGCCCCACGGGCGGAGAACAAGCGCCAGTTGCAGGAGCGCTTCGGGCTCACGCTGAACCCCCGCACCTATCTGATGGGCATGGTGAGCCGGCTGGTGGACCAGAAGGGGGTGGATCTGCTGCTGCAGGTGGCCGACCGGGTGCTGGCCTACACCGACAGCCAGATCGTGGTGCTGGGCACCGGCGATCGGGCCTATGAAGCTGGTCTCTGGCAGATGGCCGCCCGCCATCCGGGCCGCTTCGCCGTGTTCCTCACCTACGACGACGCCCTCTCCCGGCTGATCTACGGCGGCAGCGATGCCTTCCTGATGCCCAGCCGCTTCGAGCCCTGCGGCATCAGCCAGATGCTGGCGATGCGCTACGGCTCCATCCCGGTGGCGCGGATGGTGGGCGGCCTGGTGGACACCGTGCCCCCCAACGATCCCGCCGCCGGCAAGGGCACCGGCTACGGCTTCGACCGCTATGAGCCGATCGATTTCTACACGGCGATCGTGCGCTCCTGGGAGGCTTACCGCAATCCCACCGCCTGGGCCGAGCTGCAGCGGCGGGCGATGGCGGTGGACTTCAGCTGGGAGCGCTCGGCGCTGGAGTACGACGCCATGTACCGCGACGTGTGCGGCGTGAAGGAGCCCACGCCGGAGGCGGCGGCGGTGGAGCAGTTCTCCCAGGGCCAGGATGCTGATCCCAGCCGCCGCGGCCTGGCTGGCTTGCTCAAGCGGCGCTGATCGGCGCCGGTGGCTGAGCAGCGGGATCTGCCCGCCCCCTATGTGAATCCCTGGGGCCTGCTGCGCCGCGACCTGCAGGCGGTGCTCGCCTCCCTGCGCCTGGAGCTGTGGCAGCTGTGGCGCCGCAACCGCCAGGGCGATCTGCCCCGGCCGGTGGTCTGGCCCCAGGCCCTGGCCGGCTGGTTCTGGCCGCTGCTGCTGGTCCTGCTGCTCTGCCTGCTCCTGGCGGCGGGCTGGGCGGTGCAAGCCCTGCGCAGCCCGCCACCGCCCGGTGCTCTGGAAGCTGACGGTCTCACCTCCAACGTTTCGGCTGCTGTTGAGCCCCTGATGACGGCCCCCCCGGCTGACGTTCACTCGACGCAGGTTTCTCCGGCTGTGGTGCCACCTGCCGAACAACCATCTCCCAAGCAACCATCCCCCGATCAACCCCTCGCGGAGGACGTCGCCTCAGAGGTCCTCCCCCGGCAGGAGGCAAGCCCCCAGCCCGATCCGCTGCTGGAGGCGTTCGCCGCCGAGCCGGGGGCCGCGCTGCTGCAGGCTGCGCGCTTGCGCGAGCCGGATGGGGAGCTGGAGCTGGTGCTTGACCCGTCTGGCTGGCAGGGGCTGCCGGCGGCCGAGCGCCAACGGCTGGCGGAGCAGTGGCAGCTGCGGGCTGAATCCCTGGGCTCGGCCCGTCTGGGGCTGCTGGATTCCCAGGGCACGCCGCTGGCGCGCAGCGCCCGGGTGGGCTCAGGCATGATCCTGCTCGCTCCCCTGATGCCCGCGCATGCCCCTTGACCTCGCCTGCCTGCAGCAGCTCTGGGGCCCGCCCCTGGTGGGGGATGCCACCCAGAGCCCATCGCCGCGGCTGTGCGCGATCAGCACCGACAGCCGGGCTCTGGCCCCTGGCAGTTTGTTTGTGCCGCTGGTGGGCGAGCGTTTCGATGGCCATCGCTTCCTGGCCGAGGCGGTGGCTGCCGGCTGCCGGGCGCTGGTGCTGGACAGCGCTCGGCTGGAGCCGGCAGCCCTGGAGAGCCTGACGCATCAGGCCACTGCCACTGGCTGTGCGATCTGGGCGGTGCCCGACACCCTGCTGGCCTACCAGCAGCTGGCGCGCCAGTGGCGGCGGCAGCTGGGGCTGCCGCTGGTGGCGGTGACGGGTTCAGCGGGCAAGACCACCACCCGTGAGCTGATCCGCGCGGCCCTGGCTCCCCTGGGGCCGGTGCTGGCCTCCAGCGGCAACGAAAACAACGATGTGGGCGTGCCCCTCACCCTGCTCAAGGCCAGCCCCGAGCAGCGCGCCCTGGTGATCGAGATGGGCATGCGGGGCCTGGGGGAGATTGAACGGCTGAGCGTGTGCGCCGAGCCGGATGTGGCGGTGATCACCAACATCGGCACGGCCCACATCGGCCGGCTGGGCAGCAGGGAGGCGATCGGCCAGGCCAAGTGTGAGATCACCAGCAGCCTCAGGCCCGATGGCCTGCTGGTGATCCCGGCCGGCGATCCGCTGCTGGATGCCGCCGTTGCAAAGGTGTGGCAAGGGCGGATCTGCCGCATCGCCCTGCACGATGAGCCGGACCAGGAGCAGGCCGATCTTGTGGGCCGCTACGACGGCGCGGCAGGGGTGCTGGAGCTGGAGAGTGAGCGGCTTCACCTGCCCCTCGCGGGCCGCCACAACGCCCGCAACCTGCTGCTGGCTGTGGCCGTGGCCAGAGAGCTGGGGGTGCCTCTCGCAGCGCTGCAGACGCTGGAGGTGGCGGTTTCGGATGGCCGCAACCGGCGTTTGGAGCTCGGCGGGCTCACGGTGCTGGATGAGACCTACAACGCCTCACCGGAGGCGGTGCTGGCCGCCCTCGACCTGCTGGCCAGCCAGGGTGGCCGGCGCTTTGCGGTGCTGGGCACGATGCTGGAGCTAGGTGAGCAGAGCGAGGCCCTGCACCGGCAGGTGGCGGAACGGGCCCGCCAGCGGGCCCTCGACGGCCTGGTGGTGGTGGCGGCAGGGCCGGAGGCCGCCGTGATGGCCGAGGCCGCCGCCGGTCTGCCCCGGCTGGCGGTGGTGGAGAGCCCCGAGCAGGCCGCTGCTCCCTTGGCCGAGTGGCTGGCCCCCGGCGACGTGCTGCTGCTCAAGGCCAGCCGCGGCGTGGCCCTGGAGCGGTTGCTGCCCCTGCTGAAGGGGCTGGTCTAGGCGGGGCCGCGCCAGTCCTCACGCACCAGCTGGCGGGCGCGGCCGAGGGCGAGGGCGCCGCTGGGCACGTCCTTGGTGAGGGTGGAGCCAGCCCCCACGGTCACGTCCGACCCCAGGGTGATCGGTGCCACCAGCACGGAGTTGGCGCCGGTCTTGCTGCCGGCGCCGATCACGGTGCGGTGCTTGTTCACGCCGTCGTAGTTGGCGGTGATCGTGCCGGCGCCCACGTTCACGTTCTTGCCCAGGTCGGCGTCGCCGATGTAGCTGAGGTGGTTCACCTTGCAGCCCGGCGCCAGGGTGCTCTTTTTCACCTCCACGAAATTCCCCACCCGGCAGCCCTCGCCCAGCTGGGCAGCGGGGCGCAGGTGGGCGAAGGGACCGATCGCACAGTCG